>CATOLK010000096.1 GCA_951801155.1 uncultured Rickettsiales bacterium
TTAAGATTTTCTAGTAAGACAAGCTTACAAGAAAATCTAATCTGGAATGACGTAGATAATGGAAAATCAAAGAATAAATAATCGTAAAAATAAATAAATTAAAAATACTCAAATATTATTGATATCTATATATAGTTTTATGCAGGAGGTCTAATATTGATTTTATCTATTAATATACTTTTTTATTTTTGATAGTTTTTATTTTTTAATAAATAAAAAACAAAAAGAATTTATTCCAAAATAAAACCAATTCCATTTTTTACAATGTCTTTTTCTAATTCAATATCAAAGTTAAAACTACCTATTCCTTCCGGTAATACAAATTTTACTTTTCCAGCCACAATTTTTTTGTCTTTGAATATAAAATTATAAATTTCATCTACATTTAAACCATTATAAGTAATTGGTAAATTATATTTTTTTAACAAATTTTTTATTTTTTTAAAAACAACATCATTAATTTTTCCAATTTTATTTGCGATATAACTTATGGCTAAAATTCCCAAAGCTACAGCTTCACCATGCAAAAGTGGATTTTTAGTTTCTAAAGATAAAATTTCTATAGAATGCCCTATAGTATGTCCAAAATTTAAGATTTTTCTTAATCCATTTTCCTCAAAATCTTTATTAACAATTTCTGCTTTTATTTCGCAACATTTTTTAATTACATAATCAATATCAATATTTTCATTTTCTAAATAATTAAAAAAATCTTTATCATAAATTATACCATATTTTATAACTTCTGCCATACCAGAGTTAAATTCTCTTTTTGGTAAAGTTGATAAAGTTGAAGAGTCTATAATAACTTTATATGGTTCTGTAAAAGTTCCTATTAAATTTTTACAATTATTAAAATCAAAACCAGTTTTTCCACCTACAGAAGCATCTATTTGGCTTAATAATGTAGTTGGTATATTTAAAAATTTTATACCTCTCATATAAGTAGAAGCACAAAATCCACCTAAATCACTAACTACGCCGCCGCCAAGATTTATTAAAAGTGATTTTCTGTCAAGTTTATAATTATTCATTATTTTCCATATATTAGCAACAGTATCTAAATTCTTGTGTTTTTCTCCTGATTTTATAATTAAATTATAATTTTCTTTAGGTAAAGCATTTGACAATTTTTTAAGCCAGTCATTATCAGCTACATTTTCATCTGTTAAAATAATAATATTAGAAAAATCATTAAAATTAATAAAATTATTGATATTTTCTAGGCTATTTTTTTCAATGATAATATCATGTGTTCCAACATTTATAAGCATTTTTATATCCTGCTTAGATTTGATAAATATTATTTGAGATAATCTATAATTTTTTTTAGATGTCAATACATTTATATTGAAATTTAAAAAATAATAAATATAATATATTTATGTTAAAAAATTGAGAAAATATGAGTTATAGTAAAAATGTTAAATATAACAATTCAGATTTAGTTGATATAAAAAAAGAAACAAAAAAGCTTGTTCTTAAAAAAGAAGATATACCACTTATTGTAGAAACTCTTGGTAATTGGAATGAATGTATATTAAATTGGACAAGGCCAGAACCAAGAATTGAAAAATTGGAATTAGGTGATTTTACAATTAGTTACGATGAGTTTAAAATAGCATTTGACCATGGAGTATTAACAAACCAACATTATTTAAGATTAAAAAGAGAATATCTTAGGGAAGATATTGTGGAGGAATATGATGATGAATATGATGATGAATATGAGTATGAAGAGGAGTATAGGAGAGAGGAAGAAAATATTATAAAAAAAGACCCAGTAGAAAATATTATAGAAAAAGATCCAACAGAAAATGTTGTAGAAAAAGGCCCGTTAGAAATTATGGAATCTAGATTGGATTTATTATTACCATCAATGTCCAAAGATGGTGTATTTAATATGATGATCTATGAATTTGCAAAACATCAACAGTTATCAGACAAAGTAGAATTTCATTATGTAACTCCTCGTAAAGATACAAAAATTCGAAATGAATGTATAGAATCATGTAGAGAAAAAATAGAATTAATAAAATCGGAATCTTTTAATGATGGAAAAATTCATTTTATAACTGTTGATATTTCTAATAATGATATACAAGCTGGTCATGTAACACCAATTATAGTTTCTAATGGAAATATTTTTGAATTTGATTCAATTGGTTATGGTCTATATTTTAGAAAAAATGAATATAGTATAGAATCTGTACAGCAAACAGATGAAACAAGTTGTAGAACTATATTAATAGATGAATTTGATGATTTTATGAAAATATTGGAGAATTTTTTATCAAAAAATTCAAATGATTCAATATCAGAAGAATTAAATAATTACTTAAAACAATTTTTTTCTGAAAACAAAAAAGAATACTTTCTTAATTCTGATGAACCAGAATCACTGGAGCTAGTAGAGGGATTAGAAAAAGAACAAAAAAAAATGAATTCATTATTAGAAGCAGGTTTTAATAGGGAACAAGCCATTGAATTGTTTGTTAAAAGCAGAAGACTTGTATTACTTCCTTTTATTGTTTTAAAACATTCTCAATCATTATCTTCTCTTACGAAGATTTTGGGATTTTTACAAAAAATTAAATCTGTAATGGAAAATCATCCAGAAGATATTGATTTGGAAAAATATTCACATTTAATTGTTATGACTGATAAATTAAAAAATCATATAGAAAGATATACAATTCAAAAAAAAGCTTTTGATAAAAAAACAAAAAAGTTAAATGATATAACAATCAATTGTTTTGATATAAAAACAAGACTTAAGCAAGTAAAAGCTTTAAGTATTATGTGTAAAAATGGTTTAATAAAAAAGTTGGAAGATATTGAAGAATATAGACATAATGGAAATGATAATGAAGTTGATAATACAAAAGCAAATGTTGCTATAGTCAAAAGGGAATGGATAGATTTTTCTAATCAAGCTGATAAAAATTTAAAATTATTGGAAACTGAATTAGATAGAAATAATACAAATTTATACGATTTAGAAAATTTATTTTACAATTTTGAAACATTTATAAATATTGAAAAATTAGAAGAAAAATCTAAAAGAAAATTATTTAATATAATTGCAGAAAATGGTAATGATGATACAATAGATATTATAATGGATAAATATAAATTTAACCAATCGAATTTAATAGAATTAATTTCCTTAGCAGCAGAAAAAGAAAACTATGAATTAATGGATGATTTAGTTAAAAGAGGTGGTGAAACTACAATTTATGATTTAGCTTGTTTAGCTGCAGAAAATAAAAATGCAAAATTAATTGTAGCTTTAATTAAAAAAGAAATTATAAATGAAAATCAATTTATTCAAGTGGAAAATAATTCAATTTTTGAAAAAGAAAACGATAATGATTTGTATAAAATATTAATAAATAGAAAATATGAAGAAGGAAATACATTATTACATATTGCTATTATGAATAAAGATAAAGAATTAATAAATAAGTTATTTGACAAAAAAATAAATACAGATATTAAAAACGATATAAATCAAACTCCTTTAGATATTGCTAAAAGTATTAATGATAGTGAAATATTATCTTTAGTAGAAGAGAGAATAGAAAAATTAAAATTTGAAAAGATCTTTGAAAATAATGGGAATTTATTAAGTGATTTAAAAAATTTAGAAGAAACAACAGAAGTTCATAAATAATTTAATTCAAATATCTTTGTAGATACAGTTATTATTATCTGTATCTATTATTTATGATTATTAGACCTCCTGCATAAAACTATATTCAAATATCAATAATATTTGAATATTTTTAAATTTATTTATTTTTATGATTATTTATTCTTTAATTTCTTTCTATTTATGTCATTCCAAATTAGAATTACTTGACAATTTATTGTCTAGTAATTCTTAATGTGGAATCCAGAAATAAATTACTTTAATATAGAAAAAGGATATTAATAATTTTTCTATATTTTATAATATAAAAAAATCTTTAAAATATTTTTCTATATTTAATATTCTTTATATTTTCTGGATTCCACATTAGGAATTTCTAAATAAACAAGTTTACAAGAAATTCTAATCTGGAATGACGTAAATAAGGGAAAATTAAAAAATAAACAAACTTATTAAGAAAATCTAATCTGGAATGACGAAATAAAGGAAAATTAAAGAAAT
>CATOLK010000097.1 GCA_951801155.1 uncultured Rickettsiales bacterium
TTAAAGTAATTTATTTCTGGATTCCACATTAAGATTTTCTAGCAAGACAAGCTTATAAGAAAATCTAATCTGGAATGACGTAAATAAGGGGAAATTAGCAAAATAAACATAAGTTAAATATAAAAAAATATTTCAAAGGTTTTTTTATATTATAGTATATAGAAAAATTACCAATATCCTTTTTCTATATTAAAGCAATTTATTTCTGGATTCCACATTAAGATTTTCTAGTAAGACAAGCTTACAAGAAAATCTAATCTGGAATGACGTAAATAAGGGGAAATTAGCAAAATAAACAAACTTACAAGAAATTCCAATCTAAAATTACGTAAATAACAGAAAATTAAAATAAACAATTATAAAATGAATAATTTTAAGTATAAACAGTATTATTTTATATATAAATAGGCAATACTAAACTTTAATTTACTCTTGACATAACAAAATCAATTTTTATTATTTTCCCAAAATCTATTTATTTTTAAGAAATTTATGAAAAAAATTTTTGGTTTTATTAGAGAATATAAAAAATATGCAATTTTAACACCATTATGTGTAATTATAGAAACAACAATAGGATTATTAATTCCTTTTATCATATCAAAAATAATTGACAACGGAATAATTGCCAATTATGGGCTAAATTATATAATAAAAATTGGTAGTATAGCTGTTTTATTAGCTTTTACATCATTATTTTTTAGTATACTAAGTGGAATTTTTGCCTCTAAAGCTTCCAGAGGATTTGCCAAAAATTTAAGGCAGGCAATTTTTGATAAAATTCAATCTTTTTCTTTTTATAATATTGATAAATTTTCAACAGCTTCGTTAATAACAAGAATTACAAGCGATGTAGTAAAAATTCAAAATACATTTATGTTATTAATAAGAATGGGAGTTAGGTGCTCTTTTAGAGTTATAGGCGCTACAATAATGGCAATTTTAATAAATCCTAAATTGTCAATTATATTTATAATAACTGCATTGCTTTTATTTATAATTTTAATTACTATAGCTACTGTTGTTTTTCCAAGATTTACAGAACTATTAAAAAAAGAAGATGAAATGAATTTAACTATGCAAGAGAATTTAATTAACATTAGAATTGTAAAATCTCTTGTAAGGGAAGATTATGAAAAAGAAAAATTTAATAAAAGAGCAAAAAATTTAAAAAAAGCGCAAGTTTATGCTGAAAAATTATTATCTTTAAATGCACCAGCTGAAGATTTTGTTATATATCTTTCAATTTTAGCTATTTTATGGTTTGGTGGTAATATGATAATAAAGGGAGATATGAAGATTGGAGAATTGAGTAGTTTTTTAACTTATACATCTCAAATTTTATTTACAATTATGATGTTTGCTTTTTTATTTGTAATGTTGATGTTTTCTAAAGCTTCGATTAATAGAATATTGGAAGTTTTAGAAGAAGAACCAGACATTGTAGATGGAAAAAAAGATGTTAAATTTAAAGACGGTTCTATAGAATTTAAAAATGTTTCATTTTCATATTCTAAAAATAAAGAAAATTTAACTTTAAAAAATGTAAATTTGAAAATAAATTCAGGCGAAATAATAGGAATTATTAGCAGTACAGGAGCAGGAAAAACTACTTTGATAAATTTATTGTCTAGATTATATAATATAACAGATGGAGTTTTGGAGATTGGTGGAAATAATATTAAAGATTACAAATTAAAAACATTAAGATCTCAAATATCTATAGTCTTGCAAAAAAATACTTTATTTTCTGGGACTATAAAAGAAAATTTACTCTGGGGAGATAAAAATGCAACTGATGAAGAAATAATTGAAGTTTGTAAAAAAGCTCAAGCTCATGATTTTATAATGTCTTTTCCAGAAGGTTATAATACATATTTAGAGCAGGGGGCGGTTAATATTTCTGGAGGGCAAAAACAAAGATTATGTATAGCTAGAGCTTTGTTAAAAAAACCTAAAATATTAATATTAGATGACTCTACGAGTGCGGTTGATACAACTACGGAAACTAAAATTAGAAAGGTATTTAAAGAAGAAATGCCGAATATAACAAAAATAATAATAGCTCAAAGAATTTCTTCAATTGAGGATGCTGATAAAATAATTGTTTTAGATAATGGTACGATTAATGCCATTGGAATGCATAATGAATTAATTGTTAGTAATGATATATATAAAAGTATTTATCAATTACAAAAAGATGGAATAATGGAGGAATAATATTATGAGAAAAATGAAAGGTTTTAAAGGAGAAAATACTAATTTTAAAATTGATTTTAAAGTTTTAAAAAGGATTTTTTCTTATATGTTTGATTATAAAATCAGGTTATTTATTATTGCTGTAACAACTGTTTTTGCTTCTCTTACTGGAATAATTGGGACAGCATTTTTAAAAACTGTAATAGATAAGTATATTGAACCACTTACAAAAAATTATGATTTAGAACTTGTGAACGGCTTTATACATATTTTATTGATAATTGCTGTTATTTATTTAATTGGTTCTATTTGTTCCTATTTATCAGGAAGATTAACTGTTACAGTGGTAGCGAGATCACTTTATAAAATTAGAACAGATTTATTTAATAAAATGGAAAATTTATCAATAGAATATTTTGATAGTTATAAACATGGTGAATTGATGAGTTTATATACAAATGATATTGACGCATTAAGAGAAATGTTAACGCAAACTTTTTCAACTTATATTTCTGCCTTAATTTCTATTATTGGAACTTTTTCTATGATGTTTTATTATAGTTGGCAATTAACTTTAATTACAATTTTTGTTTTATTTATTTCTTTATTTTTTGCTAAAAAAATAGCTAAAAAAAGTAGTGTTTATTTTACAGAACAGCAAAATGAGCTTGCTAAATTAAATGGTTTTATTGAAGAAATAGTTGAAGGTCAAAAAGTTGTAAAAGTTTTTTGTCACGAAGAATTATCAAAAAATGATTTTCAAAAAGTTAATGATAAATTATATGAAGTTTCTACAAAAGCTACAACTTTTGCGAGTATTTTATTTCCAGTATTGATAAATCTATTGAATATTAATTATATTTTAGTTGCTATTATTGGTAGTATATTTATAACTAAATCAATTATTTCAATTGGAATTTTAATTCCATTTATTGTTTATACTAGGGCAATTATAGATCCTATTATAGAATTAGCAGATCAGCTTACTAATATTTTAACTGCTTTAGCTGGAGCAAAAAGAATTTTTGAAGTTATAGATAAAGATACAGAAATTGATGATGGAAAAATAACTTTTGAAAACGATAAAAAAGTAGACGGCAGAATTGAATTTAGTAATGTAACATTTAGCTATAAAAATGGAGAAAATACTTTAAAATCAATAAATTTAAAGGCTAATAAAGGTGAAAAAGTGGCATTAGTTGGTTCTACTGGTGCAGGAAAAACAACTATAATTAGTATATTGAATAGATTTTATGATATTCAAGGTGGAAAAATTACTTTTGATGATATAGATATAAAAGATATTAAAAAAAGTGATTTAAGAAAAATGTTTTCTATGGTTTTGCAAGATACGCATTTATTTACGGACACAATTATGGAAAATATAAGATATGGACGATTGGAGGCTATGGATGAAGAAGTTTTTGAGGCTGCAAAATTGGCTAATGCTGATAAGTTTATACTAAATTTGCCTAATGGTTATAAAACAATATTAACAGGTGATGCGACTAATTTATCACAGGGGGAAAGGCAATTGTTGGCGATAGCAAGGGCAATAATTTCTAATAGGCCAGTTTTGATACTTGATGAGGCTACGTCTTCTATAGATACAAGAACTGAAAAATTAATAGAAGATGCTATGAATAATTTGATAAAAAATAAAACTGTATTTATAATAGCTCATAGATTGTCTACAATTGTAAATGTAGATAAAATAATTGTGCTAAATCAAGGAGAGATTTTAGAAGAAGGGAGTCATACAGAATTAGTTAATAAGCCAAATGGTTATTATAATAAGTTATATAATGCGTATTATAATAGTTTAGTTGGATGATAATGGCTAAGTTGGGACAGGCACACTTTA
>CATOLK010000098.1 GCA_951801155.1 uncultured Rickettsiales bacterium
TAAATATAATTATAGAATTGGATTTTTAAGTTTGTTTATTATTTATTTATTTTGTTGTATAGTTTTTGTTTATAGTATTTATAAAGATAAACATTTAAAAAAAAAGTAAAAAAATAGTTTACTTTTATATTTTATAAAATATTATACTAGATATATATCTAATAATAATGGAAGAAAATATGAAAAATAGCTGTTTGTATTGTGGCAGTATGAGAATAGTTAAAAACGGAAGCAAGTACGGCAAACAAAGATACATGTGTAAGGATTGCAAAAAGTCTTTCTGTTTAGTAGATGGTAGAATTAAAAGGGATATTAAAGAAAAGGAATTGTGTTTATTATTACATAATTATAATTTGTCTTTAAGATCTATACAGAATATAATAGAAAAATTATTTAATACAAAAATATCTTTTAGTTTAATACAGAAATGGATAAAATCTTTGAACGAATTATTAAAGTTTGATTCAAATAAAAGTGATTATATCTATAAAGAAAGTAAAAGTAGTAGAAAAACAAGAAAGATTGAAGTTTTAGATATAAATAATTTTCAAAATTATATTAATGATTTGAATGATAACCAGGATATTACACAAGAATATTGCTTAGTATTGATTGGAAATAATGTTCATTTATTAAAATTAGATAATAAAAATACTGCTTAATTTTTATTTAAATTTTATTATTTTTTAGTAATCTTATTTTTTCACTTTTACCGAAATAATAACTAAAAGTGAGAATTGGCATAAATTTATAAAAAACTATCATTATATTTCTATAATAGACTTCATGCATAAAAAATTTTCCACAATTTTCTTACTTCTTTCTCTTTTACCCTTTTCTGTTTTTAACAAATATATCCTATATAAAATATGTTTTTTTTCTCTAAATGATAATTTATCGTATATTATTTTAGCTTTTTTATTATTTTTAAACTCTTCTTCAAGTTCTTTCGGTAATTTTAAATTTTCTATATCATCAAAAATATAATAATTCCCATTTTTTTTCGCTTGTTCTATGGCATCAAAACCAGGTTTTGCCATTAACCCGCAATCAATTAGTTCTTTTATCTTTTTTTTATTAAAAGAAGACCAACCACTATTTTTTCTTCTAGGTGAAAAGTATTGTTTAAATTTATTTTCATCTATTTTACATTTTGTACTATCAATCCAACCGAAACATAAAGCTTCATCTCTAGCTTCTTCATAACTTAAATTATAGTATTTACTTGTTTTTTTATAAAATATTAACCAAAGCCCTTTATTTCTATTATAATTTAATTCCAGCCATTTTCTCCAATGTTTTTTATTTTTTGGTGTAAACTCTTCTGATATCATAATTATAAAAATAAAAGTATATTAATTCTAATTTTACTTTTAAAATTTAAAAGTAAAATTAATATCATTAATAATTAAATTTCTCTAATAATTTTAGCAGGATTACCAGCAACAATTACATTATCAGGAACATCTTTTGTAACTACAGAAGCTGCTCCAACAACAGAATTTTCACCTATTGTAATACCACGAAGAATAGTTGCTCCGGCACCTATCCAACAATTTTTTTTAATATGTACAGGTTTACAGGTTAATATTTTTCTGTTTTCTAAATCATGATTATTTGTAATTAAACGAACACCGCCAGCAATCATAACGTCATCATCAATTATCACACTACCAAAACCCATTATTAAACAGCCACTCATAATAAAAACATTATTCCCTATTTTAACTTTATTTAAATTACTACCATATATAGGAGATACGACTCTTACATTTTCACCTCTATTAGGAATTAATTCATCAAGAAGTTTAAAATATTCATCTGTGAATGGCATAGTATTATTAAATTTCCATATTTTAATACTCTCCCCATATCTGTTTTGTTTTTCTTCTGGTGTTTGATTAGTGTTTCCATACCCCCAATCTTTTTCAATACCAAGATCAATTCTTAATTCTTCCATATTATTAGTCCTTTAAATAATTATATATAAAATAATAAATTATAATAATATTTATATTTATATAAAAAAATATTTGTCAAGATATTTGATACATAAATCTCTTTTTTATAATTATAATTGTTTATTCTTTAATTTTTCTTTATTTATGTCATTCCAGATTAGAATTTCTTAGCGATTTATCGCTTAGAAATTGTTAATTTGAAATCCAGAAAAAGATTTTAAAGATTTTTTTACATCATAGAATATAGAAAAATTATTAATATTCTTTTTCTCTGTTAAAGTAATCTATTACTGGATTTCACATTAAGAATTACTTGACAATTTATTGTCTAGTAATTCTAATTTAGAATAACATAAATAGAAGGAAATTAAAGAATAAATGATTATAAAAATAAATAAATTTAAAAATATTCAAATATTATTGATATTTATATATAGTTTTTGCAGGATGTCTATTATATTTCTTTAACTTCTACAATAATTTTTTTTCTATATAATTCAATTTCTAATTCATCTCCAATATTTATTTTAGTTTTATAATTTAATGATTTTCCATTTTTCTTAACTATAGCATATCCTAACTTTAAAATTCTATTTTTATCAAAACTTTTTAAACGAATTTTAACAGATTTAAAAATAAATAATTTATTTAAAAATCTATCTCCTATACCTAATTTAATATTTTTTATTAATTTATCAACTTTGTCAACAGTTTTATATTCAAGATTTTCAATTATTTTATAGGATATTTTTACAATTTTTTTAAAAATAAAATTTAACCTATCTTCAGCAACACTCTTTAGAGGTGATAAAAATTCAGCAACAGCAGTAGGAGTTGGCAATCTTAAATCAGCTACATAGTCAGTAATAGTCCAATCTATTTCATGACCAACTGCACTAATTATAGGAATTTTAGATTTAAATATTTCTCTAGCAAGATTTTCACTATTAAAACACATTAAATCTTCCATAGAACCACCACCTCTTGTAATAACTATAATATCAGGAATATTTTGAGAATTAAAATATTTTATACCATTTATTATACTTTTATCAGCATCTTGTCCCTGTACTAAAGACGGAAATAGTATTATTTCATTAATTGGTAATCTATCTTTTAAACGAACTTCAATATCTTTAATAGCAGCACCATTTGGTGCTGTGATTATCCCAACTTTATTAATTTTTTTAGGAATTTCCTTTTTAAGGCTTTTATCAAAAAGTCCTTCAACTTCAAGTTTTTTCTTTCTTTCCTCAATTATTTTTATTAAAGTGCCTTCTCCATTTATTTCAACTTTATCAGCTATAATTTGATAATTAGATCTATCTTTATAAATAGAAAGTCGACCATAAACTAAAACTTCAAGCCCATCTTCTAAAATTGTATTATTATTCCAAATCATCTGCTGATTTTTAAAAAATACAATATTTATCATAGAATCAGAATCTTTTAGATTAAAATAACTATGACCACTTGTAGCCCGTTTAAAACTACTTATTTCACCAATTATTTTTAAATAACCAAAAGATCCTTCAATAACAGTTTTTATACTATTTACAAGTTCTGATACAGTATATTGTGGAATTCTATCCATTTTTAATTATAAATTTTTTAAAAATTCTTCCAAACTTTCTAAAGAATTTACAGTAATAACTTTTGCATCAGGACAAGTCCTAGGAACCATACCACTTAAAACTTTTCCATTTCCTATTTCAACAAATGTATCTATACCACTTTCAACAACTTTCAACATAGTTTCTCTCCACTTAACTCTACCAGTAATTTGTTTAGTTAAATTTTCTTTAATTTCTAATGGATTTTCTTCAAAATCTGCCGTAAAATTCGCTATTACTTTAGTTTTTGGATTATTTATTTCAATATTATCTAAAATTTCTTTCATTCTATCTACTGCCGGTAGCATTAATTGTGAATGAAATGCACCACTAACATTTAATTTTAAAGCTCTTTTTATTTTACATTTATTTAAATATAAATAAA
>CATOLK010000099.1 GCA_951801155.1 uncultured Rickettsiales bacterium
CTTCTTCGATTTCTTCCTCTTTTTCTTCTTCGATTTCTTCCTCTTTTTCTTCTTCGATTTCTTCCTCTTTTTCTTCTTCGATTTCTTCCTCTTTTTCTTCTTCGATTTCTTCCTCTTTTTCTTCCTCTTTTTCTTCTTCGATTTCTTCCTCTTTTTCTTCTTCTTTTTCTTCTTCAATTTCTTCCTCTTTTTTTTCTTCTCTAATTTTTCTCTCCTCTTCCTCAATTTTTCTTCTTTTTTCTTCTACTCTTTCTGTTTCTTTTTCTTTCTCAATTTCCTCTTGTTCTTCCTTAGTTTTTTCCTTTAATTCCTCCTCTTTAATTTTTCTTTGTTCCTGAACTTCTATTTGTTGTTCTTTTTCTAATTCCCATTTTTCTCTGCTTAATATTCTTTCTTGGCTAGCTAATTTTTCAGAATTTATTTTATTACTCATTTTTTTCACTCATCTTTTGTTAAATTGTTTTGATAATACAATATTTTTTTATTTATGTCAAGAAAAAATTAATGATAAGTATTAGTATTACACATTAAAAACTTCATAAATATTAGTTATTTTAACTTAATTTTACTTTCTATTAAACTTTTATTTATTTTGATATTTTATTTTTTAAAAAATTATCATTCCAAAATTTGGATTTAATAGTAACTTATTACCTGCGTGGATCTAAAATATCGATTGTTTATTTATATCTAAAAAGTTTTTACATTTTCAAAATCCCACTATTATAAGATAACAGAAAATAGATAAAAACAACAAAAAAAACATCAGCTCTTACCTCTATTAAAATATTATTTAAAAAGTAAAATCATGGTTATTTTAACATCTTTTCCTTCATTAAACTATTTTTACTATTTTTTGTAAAAACAACATAATTTGTACATTCAATAAAATTATTATCTGGATTAGAAACAGAAATTTCAAGCAAAATATCCTTATTCTTATCATTACCAAAATTTGCCCTAAAAATTTCTTTTATAAAAAACATTCTACCAATTGCATTATTGGTAAAAATAATATTTTTATCTGTTCTACTTATAATTTTAATAATGTTATTTTTTTCTAAATCTCTACCATTATTAAAATTTTTATACTCTAAAAAGTCACTAAATTTAGTCCCATTGCAATTAAAATCAAAATACAATTCTTTATCCCAATTTTCTAAATCTTTTAATTTTACATTTTCTACAAAGCTAATTTGACTAAATTTTGCAAGTTCTAATACTTTTTTTAGTTTACATTTATTATTTAACTCCTTTAAAACCTCTTTTTCAAATAAATTTGTAGGTTTTATTGAATGTGATGATAATTGGGAACAATTTTTTACTTCAAAACCTATAGAATCAAAATAAAATGGAAAAATAAGTTCTAAACTTTTGTCTATCCTATTATTTATTTCACTAATATCTGCTTTTATATGCTTAATATCTGAAAGATCGTAATTAAAAAAAACTACATCAAATATAAAAGATAAAGAAAATAAAATTAAAATAATAATTTTTTTCATAATATTTATTAATTTATAAATAATATATTACTAGTTCAGTTTAGTTAATTATATTTTTTATTCAAATTATTATAAAAAATGTTGAAAATATCTGTCTAATCATATTATATTTATATATAAAGAAATTTTATTTATTATAAATATATTATTTAGAAAATAATTTTAAACTTTAAACAAATATCCTTTATTCCTTATAGTTTTTAAAAATTTTGGATTTTTTGGTTCATTCTCAATCTTTTTCCTCAATCTAGTTATTTGCACATCAATAGTTCTTTCATTTACAAGATTATTCAATAAATTACACAAATCTTCTCTTGTTAAGATAATATTAATATTTTTAACAAAAATATTAAAAATTTCCGTTTCCATATCAGTTAACTTTATAAGTTCATTTCTTTTATATAATTCGTTTTTTTTTATATTAAATTGAAAATCATCAAAAACAAAAATATCTTCATTATTATTTATATTAATTCTTTTTAATATATTATTTATCCTCAATAATAATTCTTTTGGTTCAAATGGTTTTGGTAAATAATCATCTGCTCCAGCACTCAACCCCTCAATTCTATTTTCTATTTCACCTAATGCCGTCAACATTATGACTGGAGTATTATTTTCTTGCTTTCTGATATTTATTAAAAATTCAATACCACTTTCGTTTGGCATCATATAATCCATTATTATTAAATCAAAAATATATTTTTTCATAACTTTCCTTGCTTCTGTTGTATCAAAAGCAGTAGATACTAAAAACCTATTTTTAATTAAATATTTCTGTAATAGATTTCTTATTCTATCATCATCATCAATAATTAATATATGGTAGCACATATTTCCTGAATTTCATTTGGTAATCTTCTAACTATTTTAAAATCATTGTTTAGGGCAACAAGTTTTAAATTACAAGAAACTAATAAGGTATTATCTAAATATACATTTTGTTTCATTGAAATTACAGGTTGTTTTAAAATCATTTCTTCAATAGTAACTCTTAATAGATCTTCTACTTTTGCTGGTTTGTGAAATTCAACATCACAATTTTTTAAAACAAATATTAAATTAAATTCTTCTTTTAATCTTTTCTGAGTATAACCAGTTGAAATAAAAAATTCTAGTCTAGATTCTTCGCAAAAATCTAGATATTTCGAATGATATACTATACCCGCTGCATCCGTATCTGAAAAACAAACTCTTTTTTTAATTTCAAAAATCATAAATAAAATATTTATTTTGATAAAAGTTTAAATTTAATATTGAAAAAATCAATTATTATTTCTAAAATTCTATTAGAGAATAAAAATAATTCAAAAAAATGAACAAAGAAGAATTAATGGAAAAAGCTGTAGAAAGGTCATCTTTTGGTATGAAAAATGATTTCGGTGGTCCTTTTGGAGCTGTTATTGTAAAAGATGGTGAAATAGTAGCCGAAGGTTTTAATAATGTTACAAGTTCTAATGATCCAACAGCTCACGCTGAAGTTACTGCTATAAGAAATGCTTGCAAAAAACTAAATACTTTTGATTTAAGTGGTTGTGAACTTTATACATCCTGTGAACCTTGTCCTATGTGTCTTGCTGCAATTTATTGGGCTAGAATTGATAAAATTTATTATGCAAACACAAAAGAAGATGCTGCGAACATAAATTTTAATGATGATTTCATTTATAAAGAATTCGAAAAGGATAAATTCGAAAGATCTATTCCTATGGAACAATTAGGCAGAGAATCGGCTATAAAAGTTTTTGAAGAATGGATTAAAAAAGAAGATAAGATAGAATATTAAAAATATATAGAATTAATCATATAAATTTACTATTTTAATGATAAATTTTATCATTTTTAATGACTAAATTTTTAATATTATAATTTATTCTTTAATTTTAATTTATTTATTTCATTTTAGATCAGATTTTCTTGTAAGTTTGTCTTACAAGAAAATTTTAATTTGTCCAAAAGCATTAAAATGTTTTTCAACTCTCAAAATTGCAAAGTTCGCTTAAATTAATAAAAAACAAAAGAAAATGGTATTTTTTAGTCTTTATAAAAATAATAAACCTCCTGCATAAAAATATTCTTATTTTCTATATATTTAGTAACTTTGTTTTTTAATAATTTTTATTTTTATATCTTTCTTTTTTTGTTAGGTTTGTTATTTCTTTAATTTTCCTTTATTTCATCATTCCAAATTAGAATTTCTTGATAAATTTGTTTATTTTTTAATTTCCCTTTATTTACGTCATTCCAGATTAGATTTTCTTGTAAGCTTG
>CATOLK010000100.1 GCA_951801155.1 uncultured Rickettsiales bacterium
TTGTCTTACTAGAAAATCTTAATGTGGAATCCAGGAATATAAAGAATATTAAATACAGAAAAATACTTTAAAGATTTTTTATATTATAGGATATAAAAAAATTACTAATATTCTTTTTTTATATTAAAGTAATTTATTGCTGGATTCCACATTAAGAATTTCTAAATAAACAAGTTTATTAAGAAATTCTAATCTGGAATGACGTAAATAACGGATAATTAAAGAATAATCATAAGTTAATAAAAAAAAATATTTTTATTATTTTAACAAAAATTTGACAATTAAAATCAAAATTATATATTAACTTTAGTTACAAAAACATTTAAAAAATATGAATTTGGATGGCACAAAAACCAAAGAGAACTTAATGAAAGCTTTTGCTGGAGAATCCCAAGCAAGAAATAGATATACATATTTTGCTGATGTGGCTAGAAAAGAAGGTTATTTTGCAATAGCCAATATCTTTGAAGAAACAGCAAATCATGAAAAAGAACATGCAAAAAGGTTCTTTAAATTTTTAGAAAAAGGAGATATGCAAGAAATTACAGCTTCTTTTCCTGCAGGTAAAATTGGAAAAACTTTAGAAAATTTAGTAGCTGCTGCAGATGGAGAACACGAGGAGTGGGCTGACATGTATCCAGAATTTGCTAAAGTGGCAAGAGAAGAGGGTTTTGATGCAATAGCTAATGTTTTCGAAAATATTGCAAAAGCTGAAACTTATCATGAAGAAAGATTTAATAAATTAATTGAAGATTTAAATAATCAAGGATTATATAAAAAATCTGGGTTGACTTTGTGGAAATGTACAAATTGTGGTTTTCATGTGGTTGCTGAAGGAGCTCCTTTGGTATGTCCTGCTTGTAATCATCCACAAGGATATTTTGTCGAATTAAGCGAAAAATTATATTAATTTGTTATATAATAAAAATAGGAAGCTTTTTTAATTATTAAAAAAGCTTTTTTTGTGCATTAATATTCAATACAGATATCGACTGTACCAGATTTATTTAATTTTAATTTGTTTATAATTTTACCATATTTATTAATTAAGGCGGTTATTCCAGAATTTGCAACTCTTAGAGTAGGAGTTTTGTTTTCTAATGCTCTAAATTTTGAAGCAATTAAATGTTGATAAGGGCCACTGGTTGAACCGAACCATGCGTCGTTTGTTAAATTTATTATTAGATTAGCCTTTTTATTTATTAAATTTGTAAAAATTGATTCGTAACAAATGGTTGGGGAGAAAATAGGAAATTCATTGTCAATTTTTATGATTTTTTTCCAATTATCTGATGTAGAAATATTGGCAATTCCTGTTATTGTATTTAAAAATGTAAAAATATTGCTGAATGGAATATATTCTCCAAATGGAACAAGATGGTGTTTATCGTAAAAATCAATAATTCTACCTTCTTTTATTACAAAAATTGAATTGAAAATTTTTTCGTTTTTTAAGTCAATTCTTATTCCACCGGTTATTAAAGTTTTATTCCCTAATTTTTCACTTAAAAATAATAGAATTTTTTTATTATATTTTTTATAATCATTATCTTCAAAAAATAAATAAACTGGTAAAGCGGATTCTGGCCAAATTATATATTTGATATTATCACTATTTTCTAAGCTTAAATTTAATAAATTGCTCAAAATTTCTTTAATATTATTTTCTAATTTAATATTTTGTGGAATATTTGGTTGAACTAATCTTATATTGCATATTTTTGTAGTATTATTATCATTATTTACTCTATAAAAACCGTATATAGTAATAAAAGAAAAAAGAAATATATAAAAAATAGAATATATTTTGAATTTTTTATCTTTTAATACATAAAAACAGGAGTAAAAAATTATTAATAGAAAACCAAATATATATGTCCCAACAATTGATACAATTTGTGTTAATATTTGAGAAAATCCTAAACTATAGCCAATTAAATTCCAAGGGAAACCAGTTAATAATAAACCTCTTAAATATTCAAAAATCGTCCATAGAAATGCAAAACCTAATGTAATTATAAAATTATTATTTGTGTATTTTTTTATATAAGATGTAAAATAAGTTGTAAAGCCTATATATATAGCTAAATAGGCTGGAATTATACTTATTGCAAATGGAATTAACCAGCCAAATTTTAAGGGTTCTACGAGTAAAGAATTGCAATACCAATAGCAATTTCCTATAAAATACCCAAAACCAAAGTTCCAGCCTTTTATAAAATTAATTTTATGATTTTCTTCTAAATTTTCTAAAAGGTAATAAAAAGCGTAAAAAAATACAAAAAATAAATATGTGGGTGCAAAAGCTAATGAGGAAATTAATCCTAAAAAAAATAGTTTTGTATAATTATTTTTGTAAAATTTCATATTGTTTTTTTGAAGTTATTAATAAATAAAAGCCTATAATAATCAAAGGAATTGATAATATTTGTCCCATAGTTATGTAGTTAAAAAAATAACCTATTTGTATATCTGGTTCTCTAAAAAACTCTATAAAAACCCTAAAACTTCCATAAAATATTAAAAATAAGGAAGAATTTAATTTTTCCCATTTAAATTTAAATTTTTTTACTGTAATTAGCATGATTAAAAATAATATAATACCTTCGAAAAAAGCTTCATAAAGTTGAGTGGGGTGCCTTGGTATGTTATCTGCTGTTGGAAAAATAAAGCCATAATTACCTTTTGTTGGTCTTCCATATAACTCTAAATTTATAAAATTTGCAATCCGTCCAAGAAATAAACCTATTGGAGTAACAACAGCTAAAACATCTATTAATTTAAAAAATTTAATATTATATTTTTTACATAGTAAATAATTGGCGATTAAAACACCTAAAAAACCACCATGAAAAGACATTCCGCCGTGCCAAATAGCAAAAATTTCTAATGGATTGTAAATATAATATATAAAGTTATAAAATAAAACATATGCTAGTCTCCCTCCAAGAATTATACCTGTAATTCCATAAAAAAAGAAATCATCACAAAATTGTTTTTCATCATTGTATAAATTTAAATTATATTTTTTATTTAAAAATTTAACTAATTGCCAAGCAATGATTATGCCAAAAATATAGGCTAAAGAATACCATTTTATGCAAAATCGACTAATACTTATGGCATTGGTGTTGAATAGTGGTAGTTCTATTATTTTAAACATTTGTTGAATTTTATTATATAATATATCTATTATAGTGTAATTTTTTAAAAAAACAATATATTGTTTTTTTGGGGATCTGTCCTTATTTTTCAAAAATATTGACTTTTATAAAAATGATATTTATAATTTCAATATAAAACTTGGATAGGTGGCAGAGTGGTCGAATGCTCCAGTCTTGAAAACTGGCGAAGGTGCAAGCTTTCCGGGGGTTCGAATCCCTCCCTATCCGCCATTTATATATTATACTTATGAAGTATACGTTTTTTGAATGTGGTTTTTTTGATTAATTTTTTATCTTTATTTTTAATACTTTTTTTATGTAGAAATTTTATTATTAGATCTTCTGCATAAGACTATATATAGATATCAATAATATTTGAATATTTTTAAATTTATTTATTTTTATGATTATTTATTCTTTAATTTTCTGTTATTTACGTCATTCCAGAGTACAATTTCTTAGCGATTTATTGCTTAGAAATTGTTAATCTGG
>CATOLK010000101.1 GCA_951801155.1 uncultured Rickettsiales bacterium
ATGATATTATACTTATCTAATCGAGATATAATAGAAACAATAACTTAAAAATTTTATAGATAGATTATATTTTGTGTAAAAATGATAATAATTAGATTTTTAAAGATCTAGTAGAAATAGAAAGGACGAAACATATAAAAAACGCAAACGAAACATAAATCTTGTTAATGGAAGCTTAGCTATCTATAATAATTTAAACCCCCTCCTCTCTCTTTTTTTCTTTTATAAAAAATTTATTCTTTATAAAAAAATCTATTACTAAATTAGTGTTTGTTTTTATTTTTTTTGCAGTTATTTTTTTATAAAATAAATTTTATTATTTTTATAATTCAAGAATATATAATATATACATCGGTATAATTTTGATTAAAATTTTTTTAAAAATATTAAAAATTTATAAAAAAATATTATCTATCTTAGATTTAGTACATTTTAAATATGAACTTGATTTTTTTTGGAAAACAACTTAAATTATATATAATATATTAACATATTATTAATAATGATATTTATAGCAACTAATTTAGATTCTAGTTTAATATTCCTAATATTTATTTTATCTATAATTGGATTAATAAGAGGTTTTTTAAATGAATTAGCCTCAATCATAAATTGGTCAGGTTCTTTTTATTTAACATCAAAAATAAAACCATTAATAGTTCCTTTTTTGAAAAATAAAATACAAATTCCATTTATATTAGATATAATAGTTAATGCGGTTGTTTTTGTTAGTTTAATTATAACTTTATCAATTTTAAACAAATATTTAATTTCCAAAATAAAGAAAATTATTCCAACTTCAACAAATAATGGACTGGGATTTTTGTTTGGTTTTATAAAAGGTATTTTATTAAGTGGTTTAATAGTAGCTTTTTTAACAATAATATATAAAAATTCCATAAGGCAACCGGATTGGCTATATAATTCATATTTTTATAATTCAAATAAAAGTAGAAATTGTATATTTATTAATATAATTAATGTCATACTAGGAGACTTAATTGATAATAATAAAAATAATAATCAGATTATTAACAATATTGAAGACGAGTCAGATGAAGTTAAAAAGGATATAATAGAAGATTTAAAAAGTAATGTCCAAAAAAAAGAAGATATTGAAAAATTAATCGATTTAATATCTAACTAATTTTTTAGAAAAAATTTTGAGAATTTTGATTTAATTATAAATAATATAAATAAATATTCTTGTAAAACCAAAATTTACACCTATATAATAAATATATTAATAATTGCAAAAATACAAGAGTATGTCAGAAAAACAAAATTTTGAATTTGGAGTTGAAACAAAAAAAATATTAAAATTAATGATACATTCTCTTTATACTAACAAAGATATAGTTGTCAGAGAATTAATTTCCAATGCTTCAGACGCCTGTGATAAATTAAGATATCAAACAACATTAAACCCAGACATTTTAGGAACAGAAACAGAATTAAAAATACATATTGAATTAGATGAAGAAAAAAAAGTTTTATCTATAAAGGATACTGGAATTGGTATGAATAGAGATGATTTAATAAATCAATTGGGTGTTATAGCAAAATCTGGAACAGAAGCATTTTTGGAACAAATGTCTAAAAATAAAGAACAAAACGCTATTGATTTAATTGGTCAATTTGGCGTTGGTTTTTATTCTTCATTTATGATTGCAAAAAAAGTTGAAGTAATATCAAAAAAAGTTGATAGCGATGAAACTTATATTTGGGAATCAGAAGGAGAAGGAGAATTTAAAGTAAAAAAATATGAAGGTGAATTTAGCAGAGGAACAAAAGTAATTTTATATTTAAAAGACGACGAAGATGAATTTGTTGATAGATTTCATATAAAACATATAGTAAAATCATATTCCGATCATATAGTTTT
The DNA here is from genome assembly GCA_951801155.1 of uncultured Rickettsiales bacterium. Classification (GTDB taxonomy): domain Bacteria; phylum Pseudomonadota; class Alphaproteobacteria; order Rickettsiales; family UBA1997; genus CATOJU01. The sequence goes on from CATOLK010000101.1 coordinate 1,886, forward strand.
CCCAATAACTTTAAAAATGGGTACAACTGATGATAGTGTTGAAACTTTAAATACTGGAAAGGCTTTATGGACTAAACCAAAAAATGAAATTACAAAAGAACAATACAATGAATTTTACAAATATATAGTTCATATGCCAGGTGAACCGTGGATGATTTTACATAATAAAGTAGAAGGAAATATTGAATTTACAAATCTTTTATTTATACCTGATAGAAAAACTTATGATTTGTTTAATCCAGAAATGAGAACAAGGGTTAAATTATATATTAAAAAAGTTTTTATCACAGAAGAAGCAGTTGAATTGTTACCTAGATATTTGAGATTTATTCAAGGTATTGTAGATAGCCAAGATTTACCATTAAACATAAGTAGAGAAACTCTGCAATATAATAGTACAGTTGAAAAAATTAAGAAAGCTTTAGTAAAAAAGATATTTTCAGAATTAGAGAAAAAAGATCAAAATGAACCTGATGAATATCTAAAATTCTGGAATAATTTTGGAGCTGTAATTAAAGAAGGTTTGTGCGAACATAATGTAAATAACGATGATTTGCTTGACATTTGTAAATTTTACACAAGTAAGCATAAAGATAAACCTATAAGTTTAAAGACTTATATTGAAAATATGAAACCAGAACAAAAAGATATATACTACATTGCTGGCTCTTCTATGGAAAATGTCGATACAAGCCCACAAGTTGAAGGTTTTAAATCTAAAGATATAGAAGTTGTTTATTTATTTGATACTGTTGATGATTTTTGGGTTACTGTAACGAATAAATATAAAGATCATCAATTGAAATCAATTACTAGAACAGATATAGATTTGGAAAATCTAAACCCAGAAGAAGAAAAGAAAAGTGAAATTGAATTTGAAGATGAAAAAGCAGAAAGAGAAAAAAAAGAAAAAGAAGAAAAATTAAAAAATATAACTGAAAGTAATTATAACGATTTAATAAAATTGGTTAAAGAAACATTGGAAAATTGTAATTTAAAAGATGTTAAATTATCTAAAAAATTAGTTTCTAGTCCTGTTTGTTTAGTAGCCGATGAAAGAGCTATGGATATAAAACTTGAGCGATTTTTATTAGAACAAAAACAAATTGCTGCGCCATTACCAAAAATACTTGAGATTAATCCTAATCATGAAATATTTAAATATATAAATGAAAATATTAAAGATGAAGAAAAACTCGAAGATTTCAAAGAGACAATTAAGACTTTATTTGATGAAGCTTGTGTTTTGGAAGGTGAACCGGTTGTAAATCCAGCAGATTTCGCTAGAAGATTGAATAAAATGATGATTAAATAAATTGGATTTAGAGAGTTGGTATTTGTGTTAAATTATTAATGAAAAGTGTTAGTTCAAAGTTTACTAAAGTATGGTGTGGGGTTTAAATTTAAAACTACCTCTCTTAAGTAAACTTTGACAAAGTATAATAAGTTAAAATAATTATACAAATATAACATTTATATTATTTTAGTTTTTTTAATAATAATAATTAAAAATAAATAAATTTTTTGTATTTAAAGGCAAAATTTAAGTTAAATAAATTTAATATTGGAATTAAAATTAATATAAACAATAAATTATGAGTGATATTCATTAGACCTCCTGCATAAAATTAATAATATTTGAGTATTTTTAAATTATTTTTTTGATTATTTATTCTTTAATTTCCTGTTATTTACGTCATTCCAGATTAGAATTACTTGACAATTTATTGTCTAGTAAT
>CATOLK010000102.1 GCA_951801155.1 uncultured Rickettsiales bacterium
GGCAATAATTTACTATTATTGACTTTATCCACAAAATCTTCAGCTTTATAAAATGCTACTCCCAATCTCTGGATCCAAATATCATATTTTACAAAATCAAGTCCAAGATTTCTAGCTAAATGATATTTAGTAATATCACCTACAAAAGGTAAAGAACCTAAAAAATTAACTTTTTCATCGATATTTTTTAGACTATAAAATTTTTCCTGATATTTTTTTCTATTATCCCAAATATCTTTTATTGCTTTAATTTTTAATCTATTTTTATAAATTATTTCCAAATCTTCCAACTCAAAAATTTCATTCTTTTTGACAAAATTTATTACTTTTTCACACATAGCTTTTGCATAATCTTGTTTAAACCCTGCAACACAAACTACGTAAAAACATTCATAGGCAAATTCTTCTGGAGTAAAAATTACATCATGATTTAAATTATATCTTATCTCTTTAAAACTTTTTCTATCAGCATCTAATCCTGCCATTTCTAGTTTTAATTGTAAATAATTAAATGTTACCTCATTTATTTCTGTTATTTTTTCCATTTTTATTATATTCTATAATTTTTATTCAACAATTTTTAAAAAATTATCAATATCTTCTATTGTTCTAACAATTATAAAATTATCTTCTCCATCTTTTTTGTATTTTTTCAATCTTCGATTTTTGTTTATAGCAAAATTCATAAAATAATCTGCAAAACCATCTTTATAAACTTGATAGTCACTCATTCCATCTCCTATCATCATAATTTTTTCGTTTGGAGTTATAAGTTTGACATTTTTTAAAAATTTAATAATATTTTCCTTTCCAGTATTATTTGCCATAGGATTAGTTTCGTCATAATCAATTACATAACCTTTATCATTAGTAATGTGCTTATTGGCAAAATAAATTTCCAATCCATATTTATTCATTACTTCTTTCATTGGAAGTTTAAAGGAGTTACTTAAAACTATAATTTTTTTATTTTTTCTTCTAGCAAAATCAATTATTTTAACAATTCCAGGTGAAACTTTAGATTCCAGTCTTTTCCCCACTTTAATTAAGTGTTCTTCTTTTAAAATATTATCTTCTATAAGATCCATTTTCATTTTAAAATTATGTTTAAAATCTACTTTAGATTTCATACTCAAATTTATAATATCATTCATTTTTTTCAAAACTTCTTTTCTTTTAGGGTTTTTAAACAAAGCAGTTTTGAATATCATTTCAAGGGATTCCACTGAAACAAAAGTTGAATCAAAATCAATAACAAATATATCTATTTTCATATTAAAACTCTCTTTTATTTTTAAATGCAATATTTAAAGTATCGTCATCCAGATAATTTAATTCACTACCCATTGGAACACCTAATGCTGGTTGTGTTATTTTTAAATTATATTGTTCTAAATGACTAACTATATAAAAGGCTGTAGTTTGTCCATCAAGAGTTGGATTTGTCGCTATAATCACCTCTTGAGCATCATTTTCTTCAATTCTATTTTTTAATTGTTCTAATCTTAAAACTTCAATTCCTCTACCTTCTATTGCTGATAATGTTCCATCTAATATATGATATAATCCATTATAAGTATTAGTGTTTTCTATTGCCCATAAATCGGCTATATTTTCAACTACACAAATAACTTTTTTATTTCTATTATCATTTGAACAAATTTCACAGATTTCTTCTGTTGTATAATTACCGCATATTTTACATTTATTTACTTTTCTATAAGCCTCAGTTAAAGAATCTATTAAAGGTTTTATTATACCTTCTTTATCTTGCAAAATAGTCAAAGCAACTCTTTTAGCTGTTCTTTGTCCTATAGATGGTAATTTTTGCAAAGAATTTACTAAATTATTTATTATAAAATTTTTACTCATTTTTCTTTTATTTTTTATTTATTTGTGGTTCTCGCATATATAAAGGAATTATATCTACAGTAAATAAATTATTTTTGAATTTATAGCTATTCAATAAAGCTATATTGTTAACATCAGTATTATTATATTCAATAATATAATTTCCTAAATTAAAAGAATCCATTAAATTTTTTTTATTTGTAATAATCTTCTTTGATTTTAGATTTTCTTCATTTAAAAGTAAAGTAATTTTATCATTTTTCATATATTCCATTTTATAATTTTTATCACATATGTAACAACCATTTATATCTGCATTCAATATAATAAAATCAAAATCCCTATTATAGGATATAATTTCAAAAATATTATTTACAATTATTGGCGTATTTTGTAATATTGATTTTATTGCTTTAATGACTGCTATCGAAACTTTTAAACCAGTAAAACTTCCAGGACCATTAACAACGGAAAAGGCATCGATATTTTTATACCAGATATTATTATTGTTTAATATTTTTTCTATATCTATTAATAATTCTTCCGCTTGATTTGTAGTATTTTCTATTATTATAGAATCTATAATTTTATTATTTTCCTGTAATAAAACTATAATATTTTTGTTAGTTGTATCTATACTTAAAATTTTCATTTTGTTATTTTTATTAAAAATTAATTTTTCTATTGACTATTTTAAATAAAACAATGATATATAATCATAATATGGAGTATTTTGTTTCTTTTTTAGAAATATTCAAGTATTTTATTAATGATTTATATTATGCCTATAATTTTTTAATTTATTTTTATTTTTTATTTAAAAAAATCGTCACTTCTATATATATTTACAATTTTAATAGTAGATTTTATTATCTTTAAAAATTAAATTTCTTCATCCTTATCAGAAAAATAATAAACTCATAGAAATTGGGTACTTCCATAACGCCCCCAATAATGCAATATAATTTTTCATATATATATTTTTATAGTTTTGATTTATTCATATATATTATATATGTCTGATCAAATATTCATAAATATTACTAATTAAATCAGAGGATTAATATGAGCAAAACACTCATTTCAAATTCAATTGATAATCTTGACAAAATTCAAGCACTTTGGAAATCTGTTATTTTACAAGCTTTTATAGATTTAAAAAATAATTCTAAGAAGAAAATAGCTAATACTTATAGAGTTAAGGCAACTTTGTGGTTTAATATGAAAAACAAAGATTTTTTAACTGTTTGTGAATATGCGAACCTTAATCCGAAATATGTATGGGATAAAGCAGAAAAACAGAAAGAGAAAAATTATCTAAAATAATAGAAATATGATTTTGATTTAAAAATTTATTCTTATAATATATTTTATAAGTTTTAATTGCTATTTCTTTGATTTTCCTTTATTTTGTCATTCCAGATTAGAATTTCTTAATAAACTTGTTTATTTAGAAATTCTTAATGTGGAATCCAGCAATATAAAGAATATTAAATATAGAAAAATATTTTAAAGGTTTTTTATATTAAAAAATATAGAAAAATTACTGACATTCTTTTTTATATTAAAGTAATTTATTTCTGGATTCCAGATCAACAATTTCTAAGCAATAAATTGCTAAGAAATTGTACTCTGGAATGACATAAATAGAAGAAAATCAAAGAATAAATAATCATAAAAATAAATAAATTTAAAAATATTCAAATA
>CATOLK010000103.1 GCA_951801155.1 uncultured Rickettsiales bacterium
AGTAAGATAAACTTACAAGAAAATCTAATCTGGAATGACGTAAATAACAGAAAATCAAGAAAATAACAAATCTAACAAAAAAAGAAAGATATAAAATAAAAATTATTAAAAAATAAAGTTATCAAATATATATAGAAAATAAGAATAGTTTTACACAGGAGGTCTAATAATATTTTTAAAATAAATTTACATCAAATGTGTTTAAACCAATACATTTTAGCTTGCTTTTTTAATTTTCCTCAATCAAATTTATCCTAAAAATACAGACCAATCACCCAAATTAATCTAAAAACAATATTTTTTAAAAAATAATTTTTAATATAAGTTTAATTATCTTGACTTTTTATTTATTTTACCTATAATTATTAGGCAATAAATTAATATTTATATATTTATTATGAAATTAAAAGGAAATGAAAATAATTTATATAACCATAAATTTGTTTATACCGAATATAACATAAACAAATACTACTACAATAGATTATATAGAATAAGCAAAAACAGTTCTAAAGATTTTAAAAAAAATTATATTAATTTTAACAATTATAAAAATAAAAAAGATGATGACGATAGTGGTTCGACTAACATTTTCAAATTTTTTGAAAATTTCAGAAAATTATTTAATAGAGCAAAAATTCATAACCTCATTTTAAAAAATTTATTAAAAGTAGACAAAAGAGAGGTACCAGAAGTTAAAACTTATTCAAAATTAGAAGAACTACTAACCATATTAATAAAAATTTTCAAGAAAAATAAGTTAACATATGCAAATATTAAACTGAACAAATCAGAACAACTTGTTGGAAAAAATAGCAATGTAAATATCATAAAAATTCCAAATTTAAGTAATAGTGGTAATAAAATTATAAGTAATTTAATCATCATAGGTGGGAATATTAAAAGAAAAATTAATAATATTTTTTCTTTTGACAACATTAAAAAAGAATATATTAAGCCTTTTATTGAAATTACTAAAAATAAAATAAATGAATTTGAACAAATGTTTAAAACAATAAAGTCAGAAGCTAAATCAATTATATTTGAATTAATTAATGCAAGTATGGATGTGATAATAAATATAATTAATGAAAACATCAAAATAATAGATTTTGGAGAGATTAATAATAATAATTGTAAAAATATAAAACCTAATAATGAATTTAATAAAAGCACAGAAATAATAGATAATTCAACAAAAATAATATGTAATAATAGAAATTACAAAAATGATGACAAAAATAACAGTGTACAATTACCAGATAATTTTAATAGCTATAATCCTCCGATATGTAATAATGGGAACGATAATGGTGATAAAAATGGTAAAAAAGATTATAGACCAAACAATCCATTGGATATTATACCACCAGCTCCAGCTATACTTCCAACAATAAACAATGGTGATAATGGTATTAATAACAGTAATTATATAGATGGTAAAGGATATTATAATGAAAATAATAATAACGATTTATTTGATATTATTGTTGAAACCGATAATATGATTAATAATAGTACAGATCAATTAAGTGATATGTTGAATAATTTAAAAGAAGTAAATGATAATTATAATTTTGATGAAATAAACGATGAAATAGATTGTAATGATTGGGGTAGTTTTGATTTAATTAAAAGTGAGGAATTTAAAAATAATCATTATTATAAAAGAAATATAACTAATGATTTAGAGGAATTAAATAATGAATTAAATGATTATATATTGTCACAAGACAAAACTACCATAAATCCACTAAACCCATAAGTAAATTCCAAATAGAAATCTTAATAAATAAACAAGTGAACTTATGGAAAAATTAGAAATAAATTTAACAATTAAAGAAATAAAGTAAATTTCTATTGCTATAAAATAATTTCACATTACTATAGAAAAAGTCTTAGATAACTAAGACTTTTTAAAAAATGATTAATTACTGGATAGCATAAGTAATTTTATTCTGTTAAGTTCTCTTAGGCAGTCTAGGCACGGAAGGTCATCTTTTCCTGTATTTTCTTTTATTTTGTTATTAAGGCTTCTAAACCCCTCTACTTCTTCTTCAAAGGCTTGCAGTAACATATTTCTAAGATTAATATTATTACTGTTATAGGTTTTAATTATCATATTTTCAACTTTTCTTCTTTCCTGTATAGTTTCCGGTTTTAATACCGATTCATCTCTAGTTTTAACTAAAAAACCAAAACCTTTTTTCATACCACTAAATGGGTCGCCACTTCTTACTGAAGCAAAAACATTATCAGTAAAATTAAATAGAATAACAGAAAATAATAAAATTAAAATTAGTTTTTTCATAATTTGATATAGAATGCTTATATGAAAAGTATATTAAAGATATATTATAATAAATCAAAATATATCACAAATATATATTATTATAAATAAAATTATTAAATATATAATTAATATTAAAATAACTCCATTAGATTTAATGGAATTTACAAGTCCAAACACATTTGGGAAAAACTTTAAAAAAAATTTTACCTCATTTTTATAATTAATTTAACAATTTTTTAATAAGTAATAATCTTGATAGTGGATTATTATAAATAAAAATACATACTATTTTAAAAAGAGATTGTAATATAAACGATAATATAATTGACTTTTAAATCCTATAGAGTATTATGAGATAAAAAAATGAGGGAGATTTTTGTCTTAAACCAGATAAAGCTATGCAATACACAATTTTTTATTGACTTTTAAAAATTTTATATATATAATAAAGATGAATTTATATGGAGAAGTGGCTGAGTGGCTGAAAGCACCTTCCTGCTAAGAAGACGTACTGGGATAACTGGTACCGGGGGTTCGAATCCCCCCTTCTCCGCCATCAAAATTATAATTATATCATATTTTAAATATTATTTTTAGAATCAATTAAGAATTTTTTTAATAAACATATTAAAGTGATATGCATATTTACTATTTAAATAGTAGGAAAGTTTACTTATTAATTTGCTATTTTTATAATAGATCTCCTGTATAAAAAATTACAAATTAAAAAACTATAAAAATATAATTTTCCACAACAAACAAATATTGGACTTCTTGTATAAAATTATTCCTATTTTCTAATTTTTATTTTTATGTCTTTCTTTTTTTATTAGATTTGTTATTTCTTTGATTTTTTTTTATTTATGTTATTCCAGAGTACAATTTTTTAATAAATTTGTTTATTCTTTAATTTTTCCTTATTTACTTCATTCCAGATTAGAATTTCTAAATAAACAAGTTTATTAAGAAATTCTTAATGTGGAATCCAGAAAATATAAAAGATGTTAAATATAAAAAAATATTTTAAAGATTTTTTATCTTACAAAATATAGAAAAATTACCAATATCCTTTTTCATATTAAAGTAATTTATTGCTGGATTCCACATTAAGAATTACTAGACAATAAATTGTCAAGTAATTCTAATCTG
>CATOLK010000104.1 GCA_951801155.1 uncultured Rickettsiales bacterium
AAAAATGAGGTAAAATTTTTTCAAAGTTTTTCCCAAATGTGTTTGGACCTGTACATTAATAGGATAATTTAAGGGCACTGTCCGCTTACACGTTAAATAGTATTATTCATATTTATTTCCGTATTCCAGATTAACAATTTCTAAGCAATAAATTGCTAAAAAATTGTACTCTGGAATGACGTAAATAACGGAAGATCAACAAAATAAACACAAATAAGGAAAATATAAAAAAATTATTTAATAATTTTATATATAAGTAGGCAGTACCAATTTAAGTTTCGATTATATTAGATCTTCTACATAAAAAATTTGAAATATTTCGCAGTAAGATTTGTTTTTTATGGAAAATTATATTTTTTAATCATTTTTAATACTATTAATAAACATGTAATTTTTTATGCAGGAAGTCTATTTTTTTAATATCTTTTATTTTTTATAAACAAAAGATATTAAAAATAAAAAATACATTAAAATATAAAATTATCATTATTTTAATTAAAAAAAATCATTAAAATCTACAAAATTGTCCCTAGGCTATCTACAATATAATTTAAATTTAAATTTTTATCTAAACAATATTTTTCAATTTCATTAATATTTTTATTAAAATCTCTACCGGAAACACCAGAAAGAGTTAATATTCCATCAACTGTTATTCCTAAATATTTACTAGCATTAGTAGCCCCTAAAATATCAGTATCCACAGTATCACCTATCATTGATATTTTTTTATTTTTTAAATTATCTCTGGAACAATTAAAATTTTCACATATTCTATTGAAAGCAAGATCATAAATCATAGAATGTGGTTTTGACATTTCAATAACCTCACCTCCTAATTCTCTATATTTTTTTGCAATTGTTCCATGTCTTATAACATAATGTAAAACAGAATTATTCTTTGATGGTTGCATTGCCACTAAATCAGCACAATTATTAATTATAGGCAAATTATATTTTTTTATTTCTTTAATTTTATCCATAAATACATCTATAGTCAGAGAATCGTAATAACTTTCTTCATACATAGGTGATTCAAAAACAAGATCTTTATATTTTTTCTTATCAAGTTTATTATATTCTTCCAAACTTAATTGAGGAAAACCTAAAATAATAAAATCAGCTTCTTTAATATCTTTTGTTATATTATAATTAATATTGTTTAATATATCTTTATCAATAGGTCCAAAAATATAACAATTTTTCGGATTTTTATTACTATCAAACTGTATATTTTTAGTTTTAAGAGAATTATTCAAAACATCACCAGAAGTAACTATTCCATTATAATGTTTATTTTGATAGATTCCCATATCTTCAAATTCTTGTTTTAATGAATCGTTTGAAGTTGGACTGTTTGAAAGAAAATAAACTATTTTATTATTTTTTTGTAAAAATTCCAATGTTTCATTAGTTCCTTCTATTTTTTTGTTACCACTCCAAACAACTCCAAACATATCAAAAAGAAAGATATCATAATTCAATAATATTTTTTTAAAATTTTCTCCATTATCTATTTTAATCATATTATCCCCACTATTTCATAAATTGTGTTTCTTTTTATAATCATTTATGGCTTCATGAATAGCTTCTTCAGCCATAACAGAACAATGTATTTTTGCTTTTGGTAATTCTAATTCTGCAACTATATCTTTATTTTTAACTTGTAAGGCTTCATCCAAAGTCTTTCCTATAACTTTTTCTGTAGTTAATGAACTTGACGAAATAGCTCCGCCACAACCAAAAGTTTTGAATTTTGCATCTTCTATTATTCCATCTTTAACTTTTATTTGAAATTTTAACATATCTCCACATACAGGAGATCCTATTAAACCAGTTCCTACATCTGGGTCATTCTCGTCTAAACTTCCTACATTTCTTGGATTTTCACAGTGTTCTAACATTTTTTTTGAATAAGGCATAATTTTTTCTGTTAAATTTGTTAAATTTGAATAAATTGTAAATTTAAAATAATTAATTTCAAGGAATAAATTATATTTTTTATAGTTTTTTAATTAGTTTTAATATTATTGATAAACATGTAATTTTTTATGCAGAAAGTCTATTCTACTCTACTTAACAACAATAATTTAAAAACTTTATCCTTTTTAGAAACATTATTTTTTTTAAATATTTCTATCAATTCTTCTATTGTAAATGGAAAAAGCGATTCGGTATCTAAAACAAAATATAAATCTCCGTTAATTATTTTCTTTTTTATTGAATATTCAACAAATAAATACAATAAATTAAAATAATTAATAGTAATTGAATCTTTAAATTTTTTAAAATTATCTGAATTTAGATAATTTATTATTTTATTATCCAATATATAATCTGTATTAGGATTATTTAAATTTTTATCTTTAATAAAATTGATTATATGATGAATTTGTAATCTTGAATTAAATGAATTTTTAGACAAATATTCTAAAATGTTATCATTATCAAATATAAAATTTACATATTTAAACAGAATTTCATTTATTAATAGTAAATATTTCTCTCTCTCCAATTGATCGCTTTCACAAATTATCTCAATTAGATTAAATTTAATTATATTTAAAATTTCTAAAACATAAAAATAATTAAAATAATCAAATTCATTTAAAATAAGTTTCAGATTTTCTAATAAATTATCAAACGAAAATTTTTTACAATATTCCAATAAAATACTAGTTAAATGTTCTAAACTTGTAATATTTCTATTGCTGTAAATATATAACCAAATTATATTTTTCAAAAATTCTTTTTGCTTATTTCTATGTTCTTTTATTGAATTTAACAATTCTTCTTCATTAACTCTTTTAAATATTTTACGAAGTACACTTTCTGTATATATATGTATATTGTTATCATCTTTAATTGAAAATATTTGTTTAAATTTAATTATAAATTCCATATTATTTCCTAAATATTTCTTTAGAATGTTAAAATTTTCTTCAGAAATCACGACTTCATTCATCTCATATATAAAATAATAATCAAAATAATCAAAATATCCAACTCCCTTATTTAAAATAAGTATATCTTCATTATAATTATAACCTTTATTATCAAGATTTAGTTGAACCGCCAAATAAGGAAACAAACTTAATAATATTTTCTGTATATTTTCTTTAGAATTATTTTTTACATTTTCGTTTATTTTATTCCAAAAAGCTTCTTTATCTGTATTAATTTTAAGATTATGTCTTGTTAAAATTCTTTTACCTTTTCTTATTATTCTATATACATCATTTTCAAAAAATCTTAGTATTTCCAATAAAAAAAAGTCAGTTTTATTGAAGGTAAAATTATTATTTTTGAAATTATTTACCATTAAAGTATTAATCTCAAACGCATTATCATCAATCTCAAAC
>CATOLK010000105.1 GCA_951801155.1 uncultured Rickettsiales bacterium
TCTTAATAAACTTGTTTATTTAGAAATTCTTAATGTGGAATCCAGAGAATATAAAATATGTTAAATACAGAAAAATATTTCAAAGGCTTTTTATATTATAGAATATAAAAAAATTATCAATATCCTTTTCCCTATTAAAGTAATTTATTTCTGGATTCCAGATTAACAATTTCTAAGCAATAAATCGCTAAGAAATTGTACTCTGGAATGACATAAATAATGGAAAATTAAAGAATAAATAATCATAAAAATAAATAAATTTAAAAATACTCAAATATTATTGATATTTAAATATAGTTTTATGCAGGAGGTCTATTATTAAAATAGCGAATATATACATAAATGGTAGAAATTGAGTAAAAATAACAGTAAAGGAAATTTTAGCAAACAACAATAGGAAAACAAATTAAAATTTTTTGGACAAATTATTGAAATAAAAAAATCAGAATTAAAAAATATTAAATCTAAAAAAGCCATAAAGGTTTTTATTAAAAAATTTTACAAAATTTGTAAAATATCCATATGATTTTGAAAAATATAAAAACCCAGCTATATAAGTTAGTGGGTTATTTTTATATTACTAGTTAATTATATACTTACCTGTTTTTTCTTATTTTTAAAGAATTCTTTTAAACACAATTGTATATTCAAATTATAATTAGAAAGTTCTAATTCTCTGTTATATTCATTGACGTAATCAATTATTCTTTTATTTTTAAATTCAAGATCTTTCATATTTTCCAATAATTGAAATTTTTTATTTTCATCATCAGTATTATCTAACAAAAATTTATAACACTCAAAACATACAATATCGCACATTTTATAGTTGTTATTATTTCTGATTTCTTTCATTAAATTAATTACTTCAACAGTTTCTTCTCTAGTTGCCACTACATTTAATAGTGCAATTTCTTTATCTTCTATTATTATATCGGAACCTCCGTATATGTGTGCAACTATGTTAAGAAATTTTCTAAAAATATAACAATAATTAAATTCATTTTTATTGTTTTTTTCATTTTCCATAAAAAATCCTAGACTATCTAATGTTTTTACTTTGAGTTTTTCATCACTTTTTGAGTTAATATTATAACCAGCAGAAACTAAATTATCTACAGCTGCTAAAAAATTTTGTAGTCCAATTTGATTTTGTATTTTTTCTATTTCTTTTTTTGTTTTATAAAAAAATTCACTCACTTTTTAAAAAATTGTTAAACAACAGATTTGTATTATATCCAAAAAAACTAATAAAGTCAAGAAAATTTTTTAAATTATAGCTTACTTTAGAATTATATCAGGTCTTTTGCACAAATAATTATATTTTATATTTTTAACATTACCTTAATGATATCAATAAATATGTAATTATTTATACAAAAAAATTAATATTTATTGACTATATGTTTTTAAATTTTCATCTAAATATTTTTTAATTATCTCTAAATCAATTTCATTAAGATTAAATTTTTTATCATCATTGTTTTTTTCCTTTTGCTCCAACATATTAAGTTTTAATATTAAATTACTTAATTTTGTAATAATTGATACTATATTTTCCTTGTTTCCAACTAAAAAAGTTAACAATTCTTTTTCCTTAAATTCAACTTCACCATTTTTCATTGAAATAACATTACTTTCTAACAAACTGATTGTTATATTGATGATATTTTTTATTTTAGCCAACTCATCCATTGATTTATTTTTTAATCTTTCAACTTTCATTTATTTAAATTATATTCTCAATAGTGATTTTAAAATTTAAATTACAACTCCAAATTGAATTAATTTCATTAAATAAATTCAATTCCGTATTAAGCAAATTTATATCAATTATTCGAGCGTTATTAATATAAATATTGTTCAAATCTGATAATTCCATAAAAATGTCACTAGATATATTTATAATATTACTGTTACTTTCGTTTTTATCAAAAATTTTAATTTTTATATTAACAATATAATAATCATTAGCGAAATTTTTATCTATTTCCAAATTGTTTATATCTATTATTAGATATGGAAAATCTGAATTTATAATAGATGTACTAACAATATTTTTTAATTTTTTTATATTCTCTTTATTGCTATTTGCTAATTGATTGTATATAAGTTTTTGTAATTTGTTAATTATTAGCATTATTTTTTATTTTTTGTTTAATTAAATTATTTTTTTAGATTTGATGGAAGTATAGAATTTATTAAAATAATGATATGCTACTACTTATATTATTGATAATATTCTTATTTTCTTTATTTTCTTTATTTTTCTTATTATCTTTTATTAATTCTATTCTTTTATATATCTTTCTATAATATTCTTCATTAAAATATAAATCTTTTAGTGGTATAGGTATCTAATCCATCAGTGCAAAATAATTTACATTATATTCATTATTTACTCTATTAAATAATCTACTATAGATTTCTTTTATTTATCTTCTATTTCATTCAGCAAACTTCAGTATCAGCGATGTTAAGTAAACTTACATTCCTGATACACTCGTTCTTAAAATCAATAACTTTGTTTTTGTTTTTTAGCAAACTGTAGTTTAACACTTTATTGGTGATTTAATGCAAACATTAATCCTTTAAAACTTATTTTCCTATTAATAGTAATTCATATCCAGATATATCTTTCTTCCTTCTCTCTTCCATTGTTATTTTATTTATATTCCCTTTTTTCTATTTTTTCTCTTTCTTCTTCTATTTTTTCTTCTATTTCTCGTATTTTTAGGTTTTTTTGCATAGGTTACTTATTTCTTTGGGAAATTTTACGCATAGATTACTATAATCAAGTAATTTTGATTTTTTTAACATATGAAACTTGCTTTTTATCATCCTCTAATATTTCTATTTCTTTTTTATCTTTTAGTCCTTTTAAATCATCTGGTAAATTATCTAAATTATTTCTTATTTCATCTTTTATTTTTTTTTACCAAATTCCTCAATCCACCTTATGATAGTAGTGTAACTTTAATCCTCTTGCTATAGATCTTATACCTGTATTCTTAAGATATCATAATATAGTTTCCAATTTAATTCTTTAGAATATCTTTTTCTTTTATCTTTTTTTATATGGTAAATGTTTTTTACAATCTCTACAGAGATATCTTTGGGTGTTATTTTGTTTACCCATTTTATTTATTCTTATACTATTAAAATATTTGCATTTAATTTCTTCTATACACATAATATTTTGTCTGTTTTGTTAATAAAATAATTTGCTAATAAAATAATTTGTTAATGATATTAGACCTCCTGCATAAAACTATTCTTATTTTCTACATATATTTAATATTTT
>CATOLK010000106.1 GCA_951801155.1 uncultured Rickettsiales bacterium
AAATTAATAATTTAACTATATCCAAATTATTATTTTTAACAGCATAATGAAGTAAAGATTCTCTTTCAAAATATCTTGTTGTATTTATATCTAAATTTGGTTGAGAAAGTAATAATTTAAGTATTTCTGTTTGTTCATATTTAACAGCTAAAAACAATAAATCATTATCTAAAATTAGATTGTTTTGATTAATTAATAATTCAAATATTTCTGTTTGTTTATATTCAATAGCTAAAGATAATAAACTATTATATAAAATTATATCTTTTTGCTCAAGTAATAATTTAACTATTTCTATATTGCCATTTTTAATAGCATAATAAAGTGGGGTTTCGTAATACTTATCTTTGGCATTTATATCTATATCTTTTTGCTTAAGTAATAATTGAACCATATCTATATGTCCATTTTCAGCAGCGTAATGAAACGCAGTTTTTTTATACTTATCTTTGGCATTTATATCTATATCTTTTTGCTTAAGTAATAATTGAACTATATCTAAATAATTATTATTTCCAGCAGCATAATCAATAGCATAATGAAACGCAGTTTTTCCACTATCATCTTTTGCATTTATATCTATATTCGATTTTGAAAATAATAATTGAACTATATCTAAATAACAATTTTTAACAGCACAATGAAGTGGAGTTTCGTTATCATTATCTCCTGCATTTATATCTACATCTGATCGGGAAAGTAATAATTGGGCTATATCTATATGTCCGTTTTCAATAGCACAATAAAGTGGAGTTTCGTTATCATTATCTCTTGCGTTTATATCTATATCTGATCGTGAAAGTAATAATCGAACTATATCTGAATAACCATTTCCAGCAGCGTAATGAAGTGGAGTTTTTTCTTCATCCTCATCTTTTGCATTTATATCTATATCTGATTGCAAAAGTAGTAATCGAACTATATCTGAATAACCATTTTCAGCAGCGTAATGAAGTGGAGTTTTTTCATAATCATCTCTTACATTTATATCTATATATAAATTTGGAAATAAAGAACGAATTATATCTAGTCGTTTAATCAATAATTCAACTATCTCTGTATGTCCGTTTTCAACTGTATTTAAAAATATTCTATCTAATAAATCGTCATTTGATAAATTATTATCATCTGATAAATCATAGTCATTTGATAAATCGTAGTCATCTGACAAATCATTATCATCTGACAAATTATCATTATCTAATTCTCTAGATTTAGTTTCTTCTTTGGATTCAATTTTTTTTCTGGATTTAATTTCTTCCAATAGATAAATAGCTATTATTGGATCTTTTATAACTTCAAATAATTCAATTATTTTTTCATTGTCCTCTGAAAAAAGACTGTCTTGAATATCTTGAAAATAATTATCAATTAAATATTTGACTATTTCACAATCATTACCAGCATAAGCTTGCTTTAAAATATTGAATTTTATATCGTCATTTGAATTATATAATATATCTGATTCTGACAATATATCTGATTCTAACTTATGAATTATATCGTAATTACCACCAAAACAAGCAGCAGCAAAAATATCGGCTATAATATTTAAATTATATTCACTTAAATATTTTTTATCTAAAATAAATTTAAATATCTTAAAATTATTACCACTCTCACAAATAGCTTTAATAAAAGGGTTTTTTGGTGTTAAGTTACAATGTCCAGATTGGGATATGAATGTGTTAGCTAGATATTGTTCGTCATTTATTTTATTACTTATATTCTTTAACATTACATTACATATGCTTAAACCATTATTATTTTTTTTAAAAATATAATTTTCTTCACTAGCTCCCATTTTTCCAAAAATAAAAGAAATAATTTTTTCATCATCATAATCTATAGATAAAGTATTTCCCGTTGAATCATCTAACATAGTAATATTATCTTTTGTGAATAAAAAATCATATCTAATATCGTCAATATAAAAATAAAATGCTAAATTATTCATACCTATTTGTTCTATTATATTTTCTCTTTTTATTAAATTTTCATTACTATCTTCTCCAATTGTTTCATAGTAATGATCCATTAATATTTTTTTCCGAGAACCATCATATTTTATTTCTGTTTTCGAATTCTGTT
Organism: uncultured Rickettsiales bacterium; assembly: GCA_951801155.1. Taxonomy (GTDB): domain Bacteria; phylum Pseudomonadota; class Alphaproteobacteria; order Rickettsiales; family UBA1997; genus CATOJU01. The sequence continues at coordinate 2,092 of CATOLK010000106.1, forward strand.
CTAATGCAGAACTATTGGGTTCATTAATATCTGTTTGACTTTTTATAGAATTATTTGTTTTATTTTTAAAATTAATATCCGTTGAAAGAAAATTAAAATTTACATATCCAAATGGATCTATATCTGGTTCGTCGTTATATATTTTTTCTAGAACCTCTATTATTTTTTCTGACATATTTCACTCCTTTATCGTTATTATTTTGTATAGATTAATTATAAATATAGTAAAATTAATTTCAATAGAAAATTAAATAAGTATTATTATTTTAAATTTTTACTATCTAAATAATATTTTTTGAATTGAAAGACTGTCAAAAATATAAAAAATTTGAAGTGTTTTGAAGTAAAATTTAGGATCTTGTGGAAAAATTTTTTATAATTTTTTTAATTATCTTAATTATCTTAATTATCTTAATGCTATTGATAAACATATAATTTTTATACAGAAGGTCTAATATTAAAAAATCATTATTTTTTGATATTATATTTTGAAAAAGTATGTTTTAACTGCGATTTTAATATACTTTTATTTACTAATTTCTTTAATATTTTGATATACTTGACTCATACTATCTATTCCCGATTTTGTTGTTATAGCAATTAATAGTGTTAATACTCCAGATTGAATATCTATATTTTTATACAAACAATAAAATATTACAACCCAAATTAAAGTACTATTTATAGTTATAAATAGTATTCTACTAGATATATCACCATTTTTATCTTTTATAAAATCAAACATATATAATAACATAATTTTTCATATAATAAAAAATCCTTTTAAAATCGTAAGTATATATTTGAATATTGTATGTAAAAATTATAAAAACCTCAATAATATTTTGAATAATTTAAGATTCTGCAAAATATATTTTTTTAAATTTTATACCATATTAAATAACTCATGATAATCTCTATTAATAAAATAAAACTTCTCTCTCTTAATTAATTAACTTTAATTTTTGTATTAAATATTATGGCTTAAATACTTTTATAAAGACAATAAACATGTTTATTTCTAAACTTCTTTTCTTCTGCTTACCCATTATTTATTCAAAATCTAAAGATTTTCCACAATAATCACAACGACGTGTATCTCCATTCCAGTGGTGGCTTGCTCTACCAATTACGCACATTGGT
>CATOLK010000107.1 GCA_951801155.1 uncultured Rickettsiales bacterium
TCTTAATGTGGAATCCAGTAATAAATTACTTTAATATAGAAAAAGAATATTAATAATTTTTTTATATTCTATAATATAAAAAACCTTTAAAATATTTTTTTATATTTAATATCTTTTATATTTTCTGGATTCCACATTAAGAATTTCTAAATAAACAAGTTTATTAAGAAATTCTAATCTGGAATGACGAAATAACGGAAAATCAAAAAAATAACAAATCTAATGAAAAAAGAAAGATATAAAAAAAAATTATTAAAAAATAAAATTGTTTTATGCAGGAGGTCTATTATATCTCTTATATAAAGATTACACATATATCAGTAATATTTGAATTATTTAAAATAACATTAAAATACATTTTTTAAAAATACACGTTTTCCATTAAAAGTATTAAGAATTCTTATTTTTTAAAATATTTTATTTTCATATTTTAATAAATTATTATCAAAGAAAAATAGAAGCTAATTTTAATATCAATAAAAATGACAAAGAATCAACAGTAGTTGTTATAAAAGAACCAGAACTTACTGCTGGATCGAATTTAAGTTTATCCAAAATTATAGGAATAATACTTGCCATTAACCCACCTAAAAATAATACAAAAGTTAGAGTTATAAAAAAAATAGAAGACAACATTAAATTTTTTTGCCAAATAAAAACACCTAAACCACCAAAAAGACCTATTCCTATTCCATTAATTAAACCAGTAAAAGCTTCCTTTAATACTATCTTTTTATTATTTCTATTTTTTAATTTTCCTGATGCAATATTTCTAACTATAACCGTTAAAGTTTGCGTGCTTGCAATTCCACCTATACCAGCAATTAAAGGCATTAAAGCTGCTAAACATACAATTTTCTCTACAGTTGAAGAAAATGAATTTATTACACTACTTCCAATTGCAGTTGTTAAAATTGTAACAATAAGCCAAGGAAAACGCTTTCTAGCTGCCTTAAAAATATTTGAATAGGTATCATCTTCTGACAAATTACCCATTAATAATAGATCTTCTTCCGCTTCTTCATTGATAATATCTATAATATCATTCAAATATAATACACCTATAAGAACACCATTATCATTAACAACTGGTGCGGAAAAAAGATTATATTTATTAAATAATATAGCAGCTTCTTCCTGTTTCATTTCACTTCTCAAAATTCTCAATTCATCAGTATTTCGCATTATTTGAAACATTTTTTTATTTGGTTCGTTTTTTAATAATTGTATAATAGATGCTGTTGAAACAGGTCTATAATAATCGTCAACTATAACTATTTCAGAAAGTTCGTTGGTTAAACTTCTATTTTTCTGCATATACTTTATAACTTCTTCTATAGTCCAATCTTGCGGAACAGCTATATATTCATTGGAACCTAAAATACGACCAACTGTATCCTTTGGGTATGATAGATATTCTTCTATTAATTCTCTTTTTGAATTTTGATTTATACCTTCGATTATTTCTTTTACAAATTCTTGTTTATGTAAGTCACCTAAAATACAAACTACATCATCCACATCAAGTTTTGATAATATAGTTTTTAAATCTTCTTTATCAATTAATAAAATTATATCGTTTCTTACATTTTCTTGTAATTCTATAAGTATTTCTGGATCTAATTGATTTCTAAAAATATTTATTAATTTAATCCTTTGTTCTTTGTTTAAATTACAAATTAAATCTGCCTGATCAGCTGGGTGTAAATTTGAAACTATATTTTTAGTTTGAGTTTTTAAATTTAAATCTAGTGTATTTTTTATTTTTTTTAAAAGTATACCAGATAGTCCATAGTCTGTATTCTCGTCCATTTTTTTAAAAATTATAGATTATTATTAATATAATTAATACTATTTTTTATAAAAACAAGAAAAATATGTAAATAAAAAGTAAGTTTTTATTATAAAATTAGTGGATATATATAATAAAAAAGGAAATTAAAAAATAGATATGAACAACAAATGAATTAGGTTAAAAGTTATAAAATGTAATCAATACTAAACACAAATTAAATAGTAATTTTTAAAAATAAATTACTATTTAAATCTAGAATTATTTTGAACAAGATAAATCTTGTTTTTTAGAAAGTGAATTACTCAAATTTTTTCCAAAATTTTTAAATTTTTCTAAAATAGTTTTTTTATTTGCTGTATCATTTTTATAATGTTGAGTTTTTAGTGATGTACAATCTTTTCTTAAATTTTCTGTTAGTTTTTTATTAACTTTAGTAGAATTTTCTATTTCTTTATTAGTTTTCATAGAAGTTTCTAATTCTTTGTTAGTTTTCATAGAAGTTTCTAATTCTTTATTAGTTTTCATAGAATTTTCTAGTTCTTTATTAGTTTTCATAGAATTTTCTAGTTCTTTATTAGTTTTTACAGAAGTTTCTAATTCTTTATTAGTTTTTATAGAATTTTCTAATTCTTTATCAACTTTTACGGAATTTTCTAGTTCGTTAGAAATAGATTCTTCTAAATCGACAGATCTCTCTTTAAGTTCTTTTTTTTCTTTTATTTTATCTCTAATTTTGCTAGCTACAGCAAATACTGCAGTTCCTAACGTGGCTGCTCCAATTATTCCAGCATAAATTAAAGCTGTTGTACCTATTTGGGTAATAGCAGCTGGAGAAATAGCAAATAATATTCCTACTGATAATGCACATACTGCAACTGCTCCAACAACTATTCCAACTTTTCCTAATGTTGAAGCATTATCCCATGTTTTTTCATCATATAATGGTCTTGTCTTTCTTCTTCCAAATATACTTCCCAATATACTCATATTTATTACCTTTATTTAATTATTATTTAATTATAAATTTTTAACTAATATTTTTCTCTTATAAACCATAGGAGAATAAATATATCAGAACTAAACAAGTTTAATTTACTAAACACTTATTAATTTAATATTATGTATATCTCTCCGTTATTATTAATATATCTGTATTAAAGTAGTAGATTTTTTAAAAGTCAATATTTTTTGCGTAAAAATGGCACTGCCCACTTATATATCAAATTATTAAATAATTAAATATTTTTTTATTTAATATTTTTATTATTTGGGTTTATTTTGTTGATTTTTCTTTATTTACGTCATTCAAGATTAGAATTTTTAATAAACTTGTTTATTTTTTAATTTTCCTTTATTTACGTCATTCCAAATTAGATTTTCTTGTAAGCTTGTCTTACTAGAAAATCTTAATGTGGAATCCAGAG
>CATOLK010000108.1 GCA_951801155.1 uncultured Rickettsiales bacterium
AATAAATAAATTTAAAAATACTCAAATATTATTGATATTTGAATATAGTTTTATGCAGGAAGTCTAATAAAAAACAAATATATTTTGTATTATTTGATATAAAAATATACAGAATCTTTTTTAGATTATAATTTATAAATAAAAATTTTCCATAAAAATATCAATTCTATTTAAAATATTTCAATTTTGATATTATTTTTTATGGAAAATTTTTATTCAAAATATTAACTAAAATCCAACACTTTTCGAAATGTCAATTTGATTTATTTGTTCAATAAGTAAATCACCAACTTTATTTGGAAACATTACGACACGAGATTTATCATTTAAAGCCTGTTTAACTTCAGGTATAGCTAAAGTAGCTTTTAACATATTGAAATCATCTTTATTCATATTTTTTATATAATTCTTTATTTTTTCTTTAAAATCATTTTCTACAGTACCTTCCATAGGCATTTTATTTCTTGCATAACTATCTATTTTTGAACAAAATTTTTGAATTGGATCTTCACCTTCATCAAAATAAGTTGATAAGAATGGTTTTATACAATTTATATAAATACTAGCTGTATCTTCTCCTCTTTGATTCAATATTCTTCTTATTGTTTGTTTTTGGTCATTATTTAATATAATCTCTTGATTCTGTATTACTGGTAAATTCCTTTTAAAACCAGCTCTAATTTGAAATACATTTTCCATGACTCCATCCATAATATTTTCTAAACATTCATATGGTACATCTAATATTTTTGACATATTAAATTGATAAGCTTTAAATAAACTACTACACCAGTATAAATGATTATTACCTCTTTGTCTTGTAGCCATTTCAAATAATTCATTAATTCTTACTCTAGGATCTTTTGTTGGTTGCGCTTTGTCTTGGATTATAGCCGCCTCTACTTCTGAATATTCTAATGTTAAAGCTGTATTTATAGCTTCTTCACGACCAAAACCTTCATTTTCAATAAAATTTATAATATTGTCAAAAATTCTGTTTATAACAGCAATATAAGCATCTCTTTCTACCTCATTGGCATATGATAAACCATTCCAAGCTGTTTTCCCTATCAGCCAATTATCTTTATTTTTTTTATAAATATTATTATATTCATCGATTCCTATATTTTTAATAATTTGCATTTCTATTACATCGTTAATTGTAACTAATTCTGAACCATTATACCCTTCTTCATATCGTTCAAACATATATAATATATCTGGGCTAACATTTTGTTCTAAAAAATCTTGATAGTCTAGCTCCTCTTTATATCCGTTTATTCCATTTGCAAAACTATCACCACGGTCGATTAACATTGCTTTTTCTCTTTTTAGAGTATTAATTGTTTCTTGCATTTCTCTTTTACCTTTATTTTTAATAATATTAAAATATAAATATATTATATACCATTTTAAATTAAAGTCAAGAAATTTTAATTTTATTTTTTAATAAATTTTTTCAGTAAACCTTTATTAATCAATCCAATAAAAAAACCTATACAAATATACAACAATATTGATAAACCACCAATTATACATAACTTAAATAACTTCAATAAAATTAAATCTTCAATATCCACTACAATAAATTTTTTCAAAAAACACAAAAAAATAATCATAAAAATTAAACAATATAGAATTTTAACCAATTGCAATTGAAATATTTCTGAAAATAACAATTTTTTTTGTTTAACTAATATAAATAAAAGTATTAAAACATTAGTAAATGAAGCCAAAACAGTTGATAAAATAATTCCTCTATAACTCAAAAATCTAATTAGTATTATATTCAATAATACATTTATTATCAAACTACAAAAAGAAGCTTTCATTGGTGTTTTTGTATCTTTATTAGCAAAAAATATAGCTTGTAAAATTTTTATAGTAATAAAAATTGGTAATGCAAAAGCATAAATTTTTAAACAACTTATTACAGCAAATGAATCATTTTGAGTAAATGCTCCTCTTTCAAATAAAATTGGTATAGTAATGTCGGATAAAAAATACAAACAAACCATACAGGGTAATCCTAAAAATAATCCTAAAAATATAGCGTCTTCTTGAGTTTTATTTATTTCTTCAATATTTTCTAATACAATTTTTTTAGATAATAAAGGCAAAATACTTATACTTATAGCAGTTCCAATTAAAGCTAAAGGTAATTGTGAAATTCTATCGGCATAATATATAAATGAAATTGCTCCAGCTATTTTAGCAGCCATAATAGAATCAATAATTGAATTTATTTGTATAATTCCAGAACTTAAAATTCCATTAAAAAAATTTTTGAAAAATGTTTTTGTTAAATTATCAATTTTTGGATAAATGGGGTACAAAATTATTTTTTCCTTAATAGTAAAGAAAAACAGCCAAAAAAGTTGTAAAATACCACCAATTAATACAGCATAGGATAATAAAAGTGCAATATTTATATTAAAATGTGTTGATAATATTGAAAATACAATAAATGTTATATTCAAAATTACAGGACATATTGAAACTACAGCAAATTTATTCATGGAATTCAAAATTCCAGACATAAAACTAACTAGCGAAATAAATATTAAATAAAAAAATGTAATTCTTGACAAATTTACAGTTAATTCAAATTTTCCGGGCATTTCAGAGAATCCCGCTGCAATTATTTTTACAACATAAGGCATAAAAATTTCTATTATTAAGGTAAAAATGAGCAATATATATAACAATAAAGAGAATATATTTCTTGAAAATTTTATCAGATATTTGTTTTCTTTATCTTTTATTAACTCACTAGAAAATATTGGAACAAACGCAGAATTAAAGGCACCTTCAGCGAAAATATTTCTAAAAAAATTTGGTAACTTAAAGGCAGTTAAAAATATATCCGCTAATTGACCACTTCCTAAATATTTAGCAAAAAATATATCTCTAAAAAAGCCAAAAAATCTTGATACTAAGGTAAAAATACTAATTGTAAAAGCTGATTTTAAAAAATTCATAGTTTAATATATTAATATAATATATTATGTTTAATTTATTTTGCGTAAATTGCAATATTTTTGTTATTGATTAGTCAAAATATTAATTTGTTAAAAACAAAAAATTAAATATTAAAAACAATAAAAAAATTCTATATTAATTTTCACAAAATTCCATCTAAACACCTTATATTTATACATTAAAAGCCTTTAAAC
>CATOLK010000109.1 GCA_951801155.1 uncultured Rickettsiales bacterium
CACATTAAGATTTTCTAGCAAGACAAGCTTACAAGAAAATCTAATCTGGAATGACATAATTAAAGGAAAAATAAAGAATAAAAATAACGAATTAAAAAACAAGAAATCCAAATAACCAGAAATTCCCTTGAAAATTAATTTCAATATTGTTATATACAATATAAACTTATATTTACAACAAGGGAGCAAAATATGTCATAAAAAATATCATATGTTTTAAAAGAAATATCAAAAAATAAAGATGATTTTTATAACTATAAAGTAAAAAAATTTGATTTTTTCCCAGCAAATAATTACAAAATTAGTAACAAAAATATTATGTGATGATTTTTTATCATTGAGATAATAAATATATACATCTTTATTTTAACTTCTTGAATATTAAAAAATTTATCCTATAATTCAAAATAGGATTTTTACTTTATAAAATGATTTTAATATTAGAAAGTGGCAACACCACTACAAATGTTGTTGTTTATAAAAACAAACAATTATTACACAAATGGAAAATTGTTAACGAACAAATTAACAATGAGGAAGATTTTAAAATTACAATTTTAAACCTTTTAAAAGTTGAAGAAATAGAAGAAAAAGACATAAAAATCGTGTTAATTTCATCTGTTGTAAAAAAATTAACAGAAATGGAAGAAAATTTTTGTAAAAAGTGTAATTTTAAATTTTTAAATATAAAAAATAAAGATTTAAAATTAAATTTTGATGCCAGAGAATCTTTAGGAGCTGATTTAGTAGCTGATATATTTGCTGGAATAGAAAAATACAAAGAAAATTTCATAATTATAGATATGGGAACAGCAACAACATTTAGTATTGTAGGAACAAAAAGTAAACATTTAGGTGAAATTTTTATTGCAGGAGTCGATACTACTTTAAAGGCCTTGGGAAATAAATGTGATTTATTACCAAAAATTGACATAAAAGAACCAAAAAATCTTATAGGTAATACAACTGAAGAAGCTATGTTATCTGGTATTTATTATGGTTATATAGGTATAATTAAAGAAATAGTTAATAGAGTATTAAAAGAAGTAGATGTTCAAATGGAAATTATATTAACTGGTGGTTATTCATCACTTTTTATAGATAAATTAGATTTTGTAACAAAAGTAGAAGAAAACTTGACTTTTGAAGGTATAAGATTAATATATGAAAAGAATAAAAATATTATTTAGGTTTAATAGAAAGTGTTTTCAAAAATTTTAAGTTTTACTTTAGTATATATTTTAAGTATAATAAATTTTTTAATTATATTAACTCCAATGGCATTTATTCTTTTTGGAGAAATATTTATTCATTCATCTAATCACTATACTATGTCAGTAATTTTGTTGCTGATTTCTGGAACTAGTTTTTTAATGTTATTATTTTTACTTTTTGATTTTTTATTTTCATCTAGTGTTAATTTTTACAAAAAAACAAGTACTTTAGCCAGTAAAAGTAAAGATTATTTGATATTTGATAGAATATTTGATGACGTTAAGAATAAATTTAATAAAAATGATGTTAAATTATACATAAGTAATTCAGGTGAAATAAACGCTTTTGCAGTCGGTAGCTTAAGGGCAAATATAATAGTCTTAACCACTGGTATTTTAAATTCTTATTCGAAAAAAATAGAGGATAATGAAAAATTTTTACTAAGTATAAAAGGTATTATGGGACATGAAATGTCACATATAATAAATAAAGATTACTTTACAGCTCTACTATTAATAGTTAATCAAAGAGCTGTTAATTTTATTTCTAAGTTAGTTTTTCTTTTTTTTAATATATTTATACGTATAATAAGTATTTTACCGATAGTTGGAACATTTTTATCAAATATAATAATAAATGTTTATAATATAATAAACCTACTAATAAATTTTTTCTACCAAAAAATAATGATTAAAGTATATAACTTTATAAATTTGCAAATAAGTAAAAAAATAGAATACAGAGCAGACAATCAAGGAGCTAAAGTTGTAGGTGGTGAAAATATGGCTTATGCATTAAGTTTATTGGGAAGTAGCGGATTTTTTACATTATTTTCTTCACATCCAGCTACAAAAAGTAGGGTAAAAAAGGTAAAAAATGTGGAAAAAAGTGAGGTAATAAAAGCTGTTTTAGGTTCAGATTTTGCTTTTTTATTATCATTTGCTTTAATAATTTATACTATTATTATTACATATAAAGCTGCTAATGTAGATAATTTAATAGCAGATATTAATAAAACACACTCTTTTTTTCTAAATAAGTTTTTTATGATAAAAAATTACATTTTTATTTTTATGAATAAAATTAAAAATAAAATTTGAATTTATGAAAAAAGAATATATATTAGAAATATTTAAAATTTTAGAAAAAATATATAATAAAAAAGATGAATTAATAGAACTACAATATATCAATAATTATACATTATTGGTTTCTGTTATTTTATCAGCACAAGCTACAGATACTGGAGTTAATAAAGCTACAAAAGATTTGTTTAAAAAAGTAACCACTCCTGAAGAAATGCTTGAACTTGGTGAAGAAAAATTAAAAGAATATATCAAAACTATAAATTATTATCCTACTAAAGCAAGGCATATTATAGCTATGAGTAAAAAATTAGTTGAGAATTTTAATTCGAAAGTACCAAATAATATGGAAGATTTAATTACTTTAGATGGAGTCGGAAGAAAAACTGCAAATGTTGTGTTAAATATAGCTTTTAATAAACCATCTATAGCAGTTGATACGCATGTTTTTAGGGTAACAAACAGATTGGGTATTGTAAATACAAAAAATGTATTTGATACAGAAAAACAATTGTTTAAAATAATTCCCGAAAAATATGTTAAATATGTAAATCATTATTTAGTATTATTCGGTAGATATAATTGTAAAGCTAAAAATCCACAGTGTTTGGGTTGTGTTTTACAAAAATATTGTAGTTTTTTTAAAGGAAAAAAATAATAATTTTTTTTTATTTTTATCAATCTTTCTTTATTTTTATTGTTATATTTTTTTAATTATTCAAAAAATAAAATTTTATAATTTTAATCTCTATTGTTTTACTTATTTCTTGACTTTTTGTAAAAATAATGGTAACATATTTTATATATAATATATAATTACAATGAAAATTTTAACAATAAAAAAAAGAGCTG
>CATOLK010000110.1 GCA_951801155.1 uncultured Rickettsiales bacterium
TGAGAGGTCCATTTTTGGAATCCAGTTTTGAAAAGATGGGTTTCGACTCAAAGCTTTAGGCCTTTTTGACCTTTAAAATTAATATATTATAAAAATATTAATAATACTTTATTAATATTATATAATCTTTTTTTTAACCGATAGGATTTTAATTATTTCATTTTTATATTAAGATATTTTTATTTTAATAATTGAATGTATAAAAAAAATTAAAACAAAAATATCTTGATATTATTATTTTATTTTTATGTTATTTCATTAAATATTAATGAAAAATAAAATTTCTTATAATATTTTTAAAAAATTTAAATTTGTGATTTAATAAGATAATAATTGGATTTTTATGATACAAGTGCTCATTATCATTATTGCTTTATTAAAAAAATAAAAAAGTGGTTTTAAGTTAAATTCTCTAAAATTAGCTTATAAAAATAAATATTTTATTAATTATTCATCATTCATAAATTTTGTTTCAAGAAAAGCATTAGTACATCTTGATTTTATATGGGATCCTGATGTTATTTTTGGCCGTTTTATTTTTTTATTTGCTCCTTCTTTTTCTATTATAATTTCATAAATAAAATCAGTAAATTTTTGAAATGATTCATATGAGTTTTTATGATTAATAAATATATATGCATTAATTTGTGAATTTAAAAGTGCACACAAAAAAACATTAATAGAAGAACAGATATTTTCATTGAATTCCAAAATTCCTGAATTTTTTTCTATTTTTTCCCCAGCAACATTAATTCTTTTTTTAACAATTTGTTTGATATTAAATCTATTTCTTAATACTAAGTTTTCATGAGCTTTAATCGAGCATCTGATAAAATTCTCAAAACTGTCAAAATTATGGCAAAAACCTCGAATTAAACCAAAGAAGTTTTCTAATGGGTGGCTCCCGATTCTATTAAGAGCAACATCATCACAATTTTTAATTATTGAATAAGTGATTATAAGCGTGTTCATGCATCTTTTGACAAAATTGTTATTTAAAAATTGGCCTTTTGATTTTTTTGTTATATAAACCGTTATTCCCTCTTGAAATTTGAAATATTTATGTTGGCAAAAATAATAATAAAATATTAAGAAAGCGGTTTTTAAGAAATGAAGTCTGGCTGATTTTTTCAAATGAGGTGAAGTAATTGCTTCTATCCAAATTGAAAAGGGAAGAAAATATAAAAATTCATCAAACATCTCTTTTTCATACAATTTCATTAAATTTTTTAAATCAAAAATATGTAATGGATAAAAATCTTGCATATATGAAAATGAAGAAGAATCAGTCAATGACAAACCAAGTTGAAGTTCTTTTTCTAATGATTCGCTATTAAAAGTTTTTTCTAAAGTATTTTTAACCGTTATATTGCCTTTAATAATATATTTTCTAGCTAATTTTAGAATATGTAGCATATCAGATAACCAAAGAATTTCATTCAAATTTTCAATTTTTTCAACTGCTGTTTCAAAACCTTTTTGTTCAAATTCATCAATATATTTGGAAAAAGTGTCATCAGCCATTTTATTATATCCATCATCGCCATCAGTTGCTACTGCTGTTATAATTATTTTTTCATTTTGCAGTGATTTAATTAATTCTTTTGTTACAGAAATAATATCTTCATCTGCTTTACCATTTGGTTTTGAAAGAACGTGAATCGGTAGACATTTATATTTTTGATTGAGAGGTTGCAAATAAAAAGTAAAAACGTATGTGTTTGAAATCTTATTTGGCCGATCGAGACTAGCCGCGTCTATAGACAGAATACATGTTAAAGGTTCAGTTATATCAAAAATTCTGATATAATTGAATAACAAATCATGTATTGATTCGATATTTTGTATTGAATCTTGAAGTAAATTATTATCATAGGTAAAATGAGTATCCAAACAACTTACACTTGGTAAATATATAATTTGTCGTAAAATTTCATAGCTTTTTAAATTGCAATTTTGCATCATTCGACTGAAATCATATATATTGTCATTATGTCTATGTCCATTTATTTCTTTTGGATCATTTTCAATAATATTAAATACTATGTCTCTTCTTAATACATTTAAAGGGTCATTACTATTCGTGTTTTTCAAAAAATTACGAATTTTGTTTTCTTTTTTTTTTTCTAATAATAATTTATTATATTTTTCTTGTAATTGATTGTATTTTCCTTTGAGACCATAATAAGACCATTCGAGTTCTTTTAGCCTTCCAGCATTTGCATTATTTTGCATATTTTTAGCTCGATCCATTAGAAAAAAACTCAAAATTTATAAACTTTTTCTATAATTTATACAATTTTTATATTTCGATTTTATCTTTATTTTAAATCGTTAAATTTATAGTATTTTATTTAAATCAATAGTTTTATATTATATAATATATTTTTTTTATATTATTTATATCAATAACCCCAATATTCATCGAGCTACATGATCCAAAATTTTTTAAATAAATGCAACAAAGTTCACATATATCTTCCTATAAAGTTATTTTTTATTAGAGATATTATCTAATATAAATATACTAAATTATTATTATTATAAATTATTTTATAAACTACATCAAAAACGTTTTCTGAATTCTTGATCATAATGTCCATATTCAATATATTAAAATAAGAAAACAAATATATTATATATAACATATTTTAATTAATTTTTATTTATTTGTTACAGCATAAATATATATATAATTAAGATAAGTGTGTTTTTTAACAAAAAAAATCCGTTATTTTGAGTCGAAACCCATCTTTTTTCACTAATTTCGTGGGAGGTATGGGTAATTGAAATTGATATTGAACTTTTTATAAACTTATTCAATGAATTTTTTTTTCTTAACACACAATAAATTCTAAACACACACACAATAATTTCTGTTAAATTCAATCAAAACAAAAGTCAACTTTATCCTTAATGTTTAAAAAAAGCTTTTTTAAAATATCGATATTTTACATTAAATTTGCCCGCCAAATTTTATGCGTAAAATCATTTCATAATATTATATCAGTTTTTTTTGAAAATAAAATGAGCAAATATGTAGAGCTAATAAATGCATATTTAATATTTTTATTTATTAAGAATTGATATTAATCACAAAGCTTAGGTCGATA
>CATOLK010000111.1 GCA_951801155.1 uncultured Rickettsiales bacterium
AATATTAGAAGAATTTAGTAATCATTATAATAATAAAAGACCACATTCTTCCATTGAATATTTAAGTCCTATGGAGTATTATGAGAGAGAGAAAAAAGAGGTTTTTGTCTCAAACTGAGTGAACCTATACACAATGCAAAAAAATTCTTGACTTTTAAATAAATATATGTATATTATAATTAATAATTAAATATTTTTGAAATTATATGGCAACAAAAAGAACGTTTCAACCAAGTATTTTAAAAAGAAATAGAACACACGGTTTTAGAGTTAGAATGTCTACAAAGAATGGTAGAAAAGTACTAAATAGTAGAAGAGCAAAAGGCAGAAAAAGATTAAGTAGTGTGTCTGCTTAGATGTAAAGTATACGGGGTGTAGCGCAGCCTGGCTAGCGCGTCTGCTTTGGGAGCAGTAGGTCGGAGGTTCGAATCCTCTCACCCCGACCACTTAGAAATAATATATAAAAAAATTTATCCACAGTAAAAACTGACTAATTTTAAAGGTGTTGCTTTTAGTTATAGTTACTAAAAGTAAAGTATAAAGCGTTGGAGAATTAAAATAATTTGAAGGATTTAAATAAAAAATATCTATGTTTAATATAGATGTATAATATAATAATTTTGATATATTTGGTGATTTTATAACAAAAAAATTATTTATTAATTTGTTTTTTATAAGAAGAGCGATCATGCTCTTTTGTATATTAATAATTTTCAAATGTTTTATTGTTAGGAAATTATCAGTATGAAATTCAGTAATAAATTTTTTAATATTAGAAAAAATCTATAGTTTTTTTATATTTATAGTACAAAAAGCTATCGTACTAAAATCTAGATTTGATATATTCACCAATTTAAGAAATCTTGATATTTAGGATTTTATAAATAATAAATTGCTAATAAAATAGATTCTGAAATAGTAGATTTTTAAATAAAAAAGTTATTAAAAAACAAAATACGATTAATAAAACGATATTTATAAAATTTTTAAGTTAGAATACTATTTTTTTATATTAGACACTATCCAGTTCCTCTTTATTTTTTAATTTTAATCATTATAATAACACTATATTTAACAATAAAATTTAAAGAAATAAAAATATAATAAACAAATGTCTCTATTGTAATAACGAAAGAATAAATAAATATGATCATAAATGTGATAAACAAAGATATATCTGTAGAGATTATAAAAAATACTTTTTTGTAAAAAAGATAATAGAGTAAAAAGACCTCCAGAACAAAGAGAACTATGTTTAATACTATATGCTAATAATACGTCTATAAAAAGAATACAGAGAACAATGGAAGAAACCTTTGATACTAAAATATCCATTAATCTAATAGATACTTGGATTAAGTCATCTGTAAAAAGATTAAAAAAGGATATAACTAAAGAAAAAGAGAAAAAAGAAAATAATAAAGAAAGAAAAAGTAATATTAATGATAACAAAAATACTATAAATATATTAGAACTAGATGAGTTATATACCCATTGTTATAATTCAAAAAAAAACTAAAAATATATATAAAAATATGGATTGAGGTGGATAGAGATAGTGGTGATGTATTGGTCTATAATATAGGCATTAATAAAAATAAAAATGAAGATATAGTATGTAAAAGATTATTGAATAAGCTATTATTCAATAATAATATTGATTACTATAATCCAATACCTAATACTAAAATAAATATAATAGTTTCTGATGGAAACTACCAATATCATAAAATAATAAAGTATAAAGAAAGAAAAATATTTAAAGTATATAAGGATAAAAAGACCAAAAGATTATTAAGAGATAAAGAAGATAATATAATAAAAGATATAAAGAAAGATATAGCAAATATAAAAAAAGATATTAAAGATATAAAGAATGGTATTACTGGATTAATGAAGAAAACTAAAGAAAATAATAAGGTTAAGGTTGCATAAGGGATTTATTAGGGTGTAGATATAGAATTGCTGGATAGTACCTTATATTATTTAATAGAGATAAATTAAAAATAAACAAAATATTTTAATAAGGAAAAATAAGAAATTTTTAAAAAATCTGATCGATAAAACTATAAAGTAAAAAGATTTAACTTTATTATAATAACATAAAAAATTATATAATTATTTTATTGATATGTATTGGAAAAAATGTTTTTTAATTAAATATTTGCAAAATAAATTTTTTATTATATCATATTTTTATGAAAATTTTAAAAATTATGAAAGAGAAACCATTAATATTGAAAAAATTATTTATAATTATTCTATTGATATCTGCAATATCTTTAACGGGATTAACATTATTTTTAAATAACACATTGAACAAAAAAATTCAAGAAGATAAATATATTTTAGTAGAAAAAGGTGATAGCTTAAATAAAATAATATCTAAAATTAGTAATATTACAAATATACAAAATAAATTATTTTTAAAATTAACAATATTATATAAAACTGGATTTGAATCCAATATAAGATATGGTGAATATTTTTTTGAAAAAAATTCAACAATTAATGAAATAATTAAAAAATTGATAGACAATAAAATATTCTATAGAACAATAACAATTGCTGAAGGTCTTTCTACCAATTCAATAATAGAAATATTAAAAAATAATGAGTTTTTAACAGGAGAAATTCCAAATAATATACCGGAAGGAAGTTTATTGCCAGAAACCTATACATATCAAAAAGGAGATACTCGACAATCAATAATAAAAAGAATGCAAAAAGCAATGGGAGAAACATTTAATAAATATTGGTCAGAAAGAGATAATAATTTACCATTTAAAACAAAAAAAGAGGCTTTAACATTAGCATCAATAGTTGAAAAAGAAACAGGTTTAAGTAGCGAAAGACCATTGGTAGCGTCTGTATTTATAAATAGGTTAAAAATTAATATGAAATTACAATCGGATCCTACAGCTATTTATGGCTATGCTTTTGGAGATACAAAAAAAGAAAAAGAAATAAAAACTAATATACTAATTAAACAAGATTCTCCTTATAATACC
>CATOLK010000112.1 GCA_951801155.1 uncultured Rickettsiales bacterium
CTAAAACAATTAATGAAAATTTAAATCAAATTGTATTCTTAAAGATTAATTTCAAAAATCATATTTTGATAATGATAAAAATTCTTGCAAGAATATTGAATTGATTTAAATTTTATTTTTAATTACTCTCATTATTTAATAAAACATCATTTACAATCTCTTTCCATAACTTTGCTGGTAAATTTCCACCCATTATTCTATTAGTTGGTTTATTATCATCATTTCCAAACCAAACTCCTATTACATAGTTATCGGCAAAACCTATAAACCAAGCATCCCTATAATCTTGGGTACTTCCACTTTTTCCGCCTATAAAGTATTTTTTATCTGTGTGTAATAAATTATAAGCTTCTGTCTTATTTATTAAATTATCAACTTTAGCAGCTCTACCAGTTCCATCTTTTACTACAGAATATAATAGATATTGCATATTTTCTACAGAACTATTTTTTAAAACAGGTTCTTTTTGAACAATATTTTTTTTATATATAAGTTTTCCATTCGAAACTATACTTTTAATTCCATAGGGAGAGATTGGAATTCCCTTATTTATAATCGCCGCATAAGCTGCTGTCATTTCCAATAAATTATTTTCTTGAGTTCCTAAAGATATAGTTAAATCTCTTTTAAATTTATTATTTAATCCGAGTTTTTTTGCAATTTCAGTAACTTTTTTAACACCAAAATAATTAACAATTTGTACTGCTATTGAATTTGAAGAAAAACAAAAAGCGTCTTTTACAGACATTTCACCTCGATATTTATAATTTACATTTTCCGGATACCAATTTCCAATTTTTATTGGTTCATCGATAAAAATATCATTAGGTTCTAAACCATTTTCAAAACCTGTAAGATAAACAAAAAATTTAAAAGTCGATCCTGTTTGTCTATTTGCATAAATTACTCTATTAAATTGACTTTTATTATAATCTTTTCCGCCAATCATAGCTATGATTTCACCATTTTTATTTAAAATAACAACTGCAAGTTCGCTATTTTCAATCTGTTTTGAATTATTTTTTACAAAATTATTAACTATATCTATTGTTTTATTTTGTATATAGTTATTTAAAGTAGATTCCACAATTACATTCGTTGAATTTTTATCAATGTTAAAATCTTGTAATTGCTTATAAATCCAATCTGCAAAATAGTAATTTTGACTATACTTTCTATATTGTTTATAAAAATTTAAGTCTAAGTCAGGAACTATATAATCTAAAATATCATTTTCATCTATAAAATCAGCATTTTTCATATTTATTATTACTTGAGTTGTTCTAGATTCTGTCAAATCTTTATTTTTTGATGGATTATATTTTGTAGGTGCTTTTAATAAACCTACCAGCATAGCACATTCATCAAGTTTTAAATCTTCAACTTCTTTTCCAAAATAATATTTACTTGCCTCTCTTATACCATAATTACCTGCACCAAAATAAGATTTAGTCAAATATAAAACAATTATATCCTCTTTAGTTAAATATTTTTCTAATTCTCTAGTTAATATAAATTCTTTAAATTTTCTTTTAATTGTTTTACTATTATCTTTTAAAATCATTTTTGAAAGTTGTTGAGTTATGGTACTGCCACCCTGTTTTATATGACCAGATTTTATATTTACAAAAAATGCCCTAAATAATCCTAAAAAATCAATTCCATTATGTTTAAAAAAATTTCTATCTTCTGTGGCAACTAAAGCATTTACCAAATGAATCGGCAAATCTGAAAAAGTTAAATTATTAATACTAGAATTATTATAAGATCTTATTTTATTAATATTATTTGAGTATAAAATACTTACACTCTGTTTATTGTTTTGAGATATTATAGTATCTATATCTGGAATAGATACTTTATAATGTATATACAATATAAATAAAATTATAATACATACAATTCCTACTATACTAAAAAATTTAACTAATGTGATTGTAATTTTTTTAAAAAATTTGTGTTTGATTTTTTTTATTTTTATATGTTTCATGTTTAATGTTTATGGCTTAAATTTTGTTGTTATAATTCAATCTTTTTATTTTTATTTTTCAATAGGTTTTTGTTTTATTAAACATATCCATCTATACACAAAATCAATGCAAACATTCACTACCACAGTAATAAATTTTTGCAAATAGCCAAAGTTAAATACATATAATTAAAGAAATAATTTACAAATATCTCAATTAATTATAATTAACAGGCAAATTAATCTTTATAAAAAAATATAAATTACAACCCTTTTTTACCTAATTCTATAACTTTATCTATAAATTGACTTCTTCTTTTAATATTTCTAAATCCAACAGTTTCAAATAAAGGATGTGTTTTTATTTTTTTAAACCCACAGAAAAACAATATTCCATGTTTAATTTGTAGAGCAAAAGGATCTGAAAAGAATTTTCCCATATTATGTTTAGGACCACCATAAGTATAAATCAAAGTGGCAGTTTTATTATTTAATAATTTAATTAATTTTCTCTTAGGATTTGCCTCCACATTAAAAGCAAATTCTGGCAAAAGAACCCTATCTAAAAATCCTTTTAATAATGCTGGACAACTATACCACCAAACAGGAGAAACTATAACTAAATGCTCGCACCACATTAGACACTCTTGTGCTTTTTTTAAATCTTCTTCTAATTCTTGTTTTCTATTGTAACCAAAATGTAGTATTGGATCAAATTTCATATCTCTTAAAGTAAGAGTTCTGACATCAAACCCACTTTTCACTGCATTTATTTCATATTCTTCACTTAAACAGGCAGTAAAGCTAAATTTTGATGGATTAGCATCTATAATTAGAATTTTTTTTGCCATAGACTGTTTCCTAAATTCTTAAATTTAGGTAAATTTTAAATTATATTTTTTTAAAGTCAATTAATAGGATAATTTTGTACTGGTTCATATCATTTGGGAAAAACTTTCCTCATTTTTACTTTTAT
>CATOLK010000113.1 GCA_951801155.1 uncultured Rickettsiales bacterium
AATATAAAAGTAAAAATGAGGAAAGTTTTTCCCAAATGATATGAACCAGTACATTAAAATATACACACTTGACAAATTATTTTAAAAGTAATATAATATATTTATTAATGTTAATTATTGCAGCATGCAAGAAATTTTAAGGAATAAAAAAGATATAAATATATTTGATAGATTTAATAAATTTTTTATTAAGCAAAAGGAGTTTATTGCTATCAATGAACTAAATGATCTAATAAAAATAAAAAATATTGCAGAAATAGACAAAACAAAAAAAATTTATGGTGTTAATACATTACAAAAAGCAACTAAAAACGAAATATCATTTTTAACAAATAAAAAGTATGTAGAAGATTTACAAAATAGTAAAGCTGGTTTTTGTTTTATAGATGAAAATCATAAGAATTATATACCAGAAAATACAATACCTATAGTTGTAGATAACCCTCATTATTCCTATTGTGTTTTTCTAAATGAAATGTACTTTATTCCTTTATTTTTAATAAATACTGGAATATCTGAAAAAGCAAATGTGGATAAAACAGCTAAAATTGGTAAAAATGTAGAAATTCAAACTGGTGCTTTTATAGGTGAAAATGTTGTAATCGGAAATAACTGTAAAATATGTGTTAACGCTGTAATTAATCATGATTGTGTAATAGGTGATGGTTCTTATATTGGAGCAAATACAACAATTTCTTACGCGGAAATAGGAAACAATACAATAATTCAAAATGGGGCAAATATAGGTCAATGTGGTTTTGGTTTTGCACATAATACTGGATTCAATTACAAAATTCCACAATTAGGAATTGTAAAAATTGGTAATAATGTAGAAATAGGAGCTGGTACTTGTATTGATAGAGGAGCTTTAGAAGATACTATAATTGGAGATAATACAAAAATTGATAATCTAGTACAAATAGCTCATGGTGTCAAAGTTGGGATAGGATGTTTTTTTGCATCACAAGTTGGAATATCAGGAAGTACAAAAGTAGGAAATTTTGTTCAGTTTGGTGGACAAACTGGAATCGCTGGACATGTAAAGATTGGAGATATGGTGCAGGCAGCAGGACAAACTGGAATCGCTTCGGATATAGAAAAGGGAATGGTTATTGGAGGAAGCCCAGCACTTCCTATAAAAGATTGGCATAGATCATCGATTATTATGAAAAAATTTATTAATAATAAAAAGAAAAATAAAAATGAGTGAAGAAATAATTTCTTTAAAAGAAATAAAAGAATTAATACCACATAGATATCCATTTTTACTAATTGATAAAGTAAAAAACTTTAAAAAAATGGATTCTTGTACTGGAATTAAAAATATTACTATAAATGAAAATTTTTTTCAAGGACATTTTCCAAATTATCCAGTAATGCCGGGTGTTTTAATAATAGAAGCAATGGCTCAAACATCTGCGGTACTTGTATCAAAATCACTAGAAGTGGAACCATTTTCAAAAAGCGTTTTATTTGCAGGAATTGAAAATGCAAAATTTAGAAAATCTGTGTTTCCTGGAGATGTTTTAGAATTAAATGTAAAAATTCTTGGTAATAAAATGAATATTTGGTTTATTGAGGGAATAGCTACGGTAGAAGGGAAAAAAGTAGCTGAAGCTAAATTTTCAGCAGTTTTAACGGAAAATAATTAGGGTTATATTATGAATTTTTTTAATTTTTTAAAAAAAAATGAAAATACTATTGCAAATGAAGTAATTATTAATGGAATAGGTTTACACTCTGGAAATAGTGTAAAATTAATCTTAAAACCAAGTGAGGATGGTGGAATAATTTTTAAAAATAATAATGGTACTATAATAAAAGCTTTGTATAATAATGTTATAGATACAAAATTAGGAACTACAATTGGATTAAATATAAATGATAATACTGAAAAATTTTTAACAATAGAACATTTAATGGCCGCTATTTGGGCTTGTAATATTGATAATTTGATTATTGAAATTGATAATCAGGAAACACCAATTCTTGATGGAAGTGCTATGATTTTTATACAAGAAATCAAAAAAGTCGGGATAAAAAAACTAAATTCAAAAAGAAAATATTTAAAAATATTAAATGAAATTACAGTTGAAGAGGGAGATAAATATATAAAAATTCTACCTTCACGGCACTTATCTGTTGATATTACTGTTAACTTTAGTTATGGAAAAATAGGAAAACAGAATTATTTATTTAATGGTAATAAAGAAAATTTTGTAAAAAATATAGCGGAAGCTAGAACTTTTTGTAATATGAAAGAAATTGAATATATGCATAGTATTGGTCTAGCAATGGGTGGAAGTGAAAATTGTGCAATGATTTTTAATGAAGAAGGATTAATTAATAAAGATGGTTTTAGAATTGAAAATGAAGTTGCAAAACATAAGTTATTAGATTGTTTGGGAGATATGTATACTTCGGGTTATAATATTATTGGAAAAATAATTTCTTATAAAGGTGGACATACTTTAAATAATCTTTTGTTAAAAAAGATTTTTTCGGATGAAAAAAATTACGAAATTAAATAAATATTTCTCCGATATAATCGGATATTTTTTTAAATAAATATATAACACTTATAAAAATAATAGTATAAAAAACTAATACTAAAAAAGCCATCCATAAATGGATACCTATTGTATAATAAATATTAGATTATTTAGATTGGTTGCGGAGAAAGGATTTGAACCTATGACCTTCAGGTTATGAGCCTGACGAGCTACCAGTCTGCTCTACTCCGCGTCGATAGATTTTATTATAAAATAAAAAATTTAAAATGCAAGTAAAAAATTTAATTTTGTACTGGTTCACCCAGTTTGAGACAAAAACCTCTTTTCTTTTTCTCTCTCATAATACTCCATAGGACTTAAATAGTCAATAGATGAATGTGGTCTTTTATTATTATAGTTAT
>CATOLK010000114.1 GCA_951801155.1 uncultured Rickettsiales bacterium
AAATAAACAAGTTTATCAAGAAATTATAATTTGAAATGACGTAAATGAGGAGTGGGATTAACAAAATAAATATAAATAATAAAAATATTAAATAAAAATCAATTATTTAATAATTTAATATATAAGTGGGTAGTGCCTATAAAAATAAAAATTATTAAAAAATAAAATTATTAAATATATATACAGAAAATAAGAATAGTTTTATGTAAGAGATCTATTGATAAATACATAATTTTTTATACAGGAGATCTATTGTGTTAAAAAGTTTTAATCCTACAAAAAATCCCACTTTTACAGAAATTACAGAAAAGTGGGAATAACAAAAATTATTTTATTGGTAATGAATTATATTATTTATTCATCCAAATAAGTGTATTATCTAACATTCTATTAGAAAATCCCCATTCATTATCATACCAAGATCCAATTCTTACAAAATTTCCAGCTAAAACTTTTGTTTGAGTTGTATCAAAAATTGAACTATGAGTGTCGTGAGTGAAATCTATTGAAACTAATTCTTCTGAACAAATTCCCAAAATATCTTTTAATTCACCTTCTGATGCTTTTTTGATTAATGCATTAATTTCATCAGGAGTTGTTTCTCTTTTTGCTTCAAATGATAAATCAACAAAAGATACATCTGGAGTTGGAACTCTTATAGAAACACCATCTAACTTTCCTTTTAATTGTGGCAATACTAAAGCAACAGCTTTTGCAGCACCAGTAGTAGTTGGGATCATTGATAAACTTGCAGCTCTTGCTCTTCTTAAATCTTTGTGAGCACAATCAACTGTTCTTTGGTCATTTGTAAAAGCATGAATTGTTGTCATGTGACCTTTTACAATTCCAATTTCTCTATCGAGAATTTTTGCTACAGGAGCTAAACAGTTTGTAGTACAAGAACCATTTGAAATTATTGTATCACTAGCCAATAGGTCGTCATTATTAACACCAACAACTATAGTTTTTACACCTTCGCCTTTAGCGGGAGCTGAAATTATAACTTTTTTAGCGCCAGCATCTAAATGTAAACCAGCAGTTTCTTTAGTAGTAAATAATCCAGTACATTCATAAACTACATCTACATTTAAATCTTTCCAAGGAAGATTTGTAATTTCTCTTTCACAACAAACTTTTACAGTTTTGCCATCTACAACCAAATTTCCGTCTTTTATTTCAACAGTTCCGTTAAAATGTCCGTGAACTGAATCATATTTTAATAAATGAGCATTTGTTTCAACTGGAGTTAAATCGTTTATTGCAACTATCTCGATATCTTTATACTTGTTTTGATTTTCAAAAAATGCTCTAAAAACACATCTTCCGATTCTACCAAAACCGTTTATAGCAACTTTAATTGTCATTCTTACCTCTAATTAAAATTATTAATAGTAAAATTATATTTATTTACCAAATTATTGTGGTAAATAAGTGCTTTTTGAAATTCTGCAAGAGAAATTTTTGCAGTTATTTCCTTAAAACCATTTGGAGATGTAATATCTTTAATGGTAAATCTTACATATAAGTATTTTCCAGATTTTATTTGATTAAAGATTGTCTTTAAATCATTCTGGTTAAATCCTACTAGATTATATCTATTTCCTATTATTGGTAATGAACTTATAAGTTTGTTATTATCTACTTTTATGTACATTTTTTTATTGTAGAACGAATCTTCTGAAGATATAAGTATTGGATTTTCATTTGAAAATGGATTTACAAAGAATACAGTACCTCCACTTACCTCTACAAAAAGTCTACAATCTATATCATTCAACATTTCGTCATCTTCACATGACACGTTCCATAAATCAAAAGATTTATTTAAAATCTTTTTATTTTCTATAATCTCAGCTTCTGTACTATTTAAATTAAATAGAATAATTATAGCTAAAAAGAATAATGTTTTTTTTAAAATCATGTTTAATATTAAATTATTGTCTTCAATATAAAATAAAAAAAACAATTTTCAACATATTTTTAAAAAAAATGTTATATTACCTATTTTTTACAAATTAATTATTTTTGCGATAAAAAATGTTTTATTATAAAATAATTAGTATTTATAATTTCAACAATCCCATAAACTATTTTTTATACATTTATTTATAAACTCATTGTGTTTTTGTAATTCATCTTCGTTTACATTGAATTTTCTGCTTTCTAAAACTTTGTTTTTATTAATCATTGTTATTAATTTATCCATGCTTACAATATTTTCGGTTTTTTCTTTCTTAACATCCTGTATTAACTTTTCTCTTAAATTATTAGTCATCTTTATATAAACATCAGCCAACAATTCGGCATCTAAAAGAGCCCCATGTCCTTCTTCCGCACGTTTTGTATTATTTATATTAAAACGTTTACATAAAGCATCTAAATTATTTCTTTGATTTGGAAAAATGTTTTTTGCTAAAGCTAAAGAATCTATAACTTTATTTGTTAAACTATTTTTTCCAATTAATGATAGTTCATAGTTTATAAATTTTACATCAAATCCAGCATTGTGAGCAACTAATGTTGAATCTTTTATAAAATCAAAAAAACTATCTGCTATTTCAGAAAATTTCGGTTTGTCAGCCAACATTTCTGTTGTTATATGATGTATTCTTACGGCTTCTTCTGGTACTTCTCTTTCTGGATTAATTAAAACATGATACGAATTATCAGTTCTTTTACCATTTATTATCTCAACACAACCTATTTCTATAAGTCTATGTCCTTCATTTGGATCTAGACCTGTAGTTTCTGTATCAAAACAGATTTCTCTTTCCATTCTTAAAATTTATATTTTATAATTCAAAATATAATTCTAAAAATTTTTTTTCAAGTGTTATATTTTATTTGTACTGGTTCATATCATTTGGGAAAAACTTTCCTCATTTTTACTTTTATATT
>CATOLK010000115.1 GCA_951801155.1 uncultured Rickettsiales bacterium
TGACGGCCAATTAAAAGTGATACTTAACGGAATGGAAGATTAGTATTTATCAAAATCTTAACTTTGTTTTTTTTAAAATTATTTTTTAAAAAGTAAAATTAAGATTTATTTTTAATTAAATAATAATGAAAATTTACTAAAATATCATATTTTAACATCTAACATCAAAACATTCTGCTTCAAAATATCCTTTACTGAATCATCTAATTTTTCATACAATTCAGCATCTACATAATTACCAATATCAATATTTTTTACACCATCAATTTTCTTTTTGTCAAAACTCACAAGTTCAAAATTTTGCGAATATTTTTCAATATCTTTTATCTCTGTTTTAGTAATACTGCTATAATCTAATATTATTTTATTTTTACCAAAAATTTTTTTTAACAAATAATATAATGTCTTATTTTCAATTTTTTTATTTTTTATAAATAATTCTGTTCCATCTTCATAATCAATTTCAAATTCAAAAATACTATCATCTTTATAAATATCACTGTAAACAATTTCAAAATCTTCATTTATCAATATTATTTCACCTTTAAATAGATAGTTATTAAAATTACTTGCATTATTTATATAAAATACAGGAGCATTTACAAATTTAGATAGTTTAACAAGATGCTTTTTTTTATAGGTTATATCTCTAACAGAACTATCTAGACAAACTACATAATCCGGTTTACTATCACTAGCTAAAAAAACATTAAAATTTGAAAATATATCATCACTTAATAAAACAGTAAATTTTTTCTTTTGATACTCAAAATTTTTTAAAAAATTATTTTTATCAAAGTATCTATAGTCATTTAAAATATTTAATTTATCAATTTCTTTTCTAAAAACAACATCATCTATATAACCATTATCAATAAATATAGCGGAATCCTTCAAAACTTTTTTAAAAATATTATTATTTTCCTGATAATCTTTTTCGTAATAAATTGTACCAATTAATATTTTTGTTTTTTTATTTTCTGTTAATTCTATAAGTTTTTCTGTATATAAAATTACTTCCTCCAGAAATTTATCATCTAGAAATTTATCATTAATAGAAAAACCGCTTATTGATAATCTTGGAAAGATTATAATTTCCAAATTTAGATTAATAGCATTATTATATAATTTTTCAATAATTTTAAAATTATATTTTATATCGCAATTTTTTGTAAATAATCTAGCAATTCCTATTTTCATTCGTTTATTCCTAATTTAGATTCATAAATAATTAGATTTTCAAGAATTTTTTGAACATAATTTCTAGTTTCTTTATAAGTTATTGATTCCATCCAATCTATTACATCTTCAATGTTTTCTTTTTCTCTAGGATCACCAAAATCATTAATCCATCGATTAGTTGCTTTAGGTCCAGCATTATATGAAGCTATAGCCAGAATCTTTGAACCATTGAATTGTTTTATTAATTGATTAATGTAAAAATTCCCGAGTTTTATATTGTATTGTGGATCATTTCTTAATTTATATTGATTGTAAGTTATTTTTAATTGTTTACATAATAGTTTTGCGGTAGCTGGCATTATTTGCATAAATCCTATAGCGCCAGCTCCGCTTTCTGCCTGAACTATAAAACCACTTTCTTGTTTTATTATAGCATGTATTAAAGCTATATTTTCATTTTTTCTATTAATCATTCTTAATATAGGAAATAAATTATCTGTAAAAAATACCATTCTATAGCTAGCAATTCTAGACAATGGAACTATCACTTTTTCATCATCTAAAGTTTCTATAGCTTGTATTAATTCTGCTATTTCTCCTTTCTTTCTTAATAATTTTAAAATTAATTCTTTAAAAATATTATTTGCCTCATCTCTTTTACCTTCGTAATTATAATATAAAAAAGCAAGTTTTACTATTCTATTTTTATTTATATTTTCTATATCTACTTCCGTAATTTCTGGAATTTTTGGTAATTCCATTTCTTTATACTCCTCTCCTTTAGTAACCAAAATATTATATTTTGCGTAATGAGCAAGCTGTCCGTAATAGGTTAATATATATTTAGACGAAATATCGTACCAACGAAGTGCTTCTTTTTCAACGCCTTTTTCAAAATAAGCTCTTCCTAACCAGTAACTAGCCTTTGCTACACTTGCAGGATATGAAACAGTTTTATAATAATTTTGTAAATGTTTAATACCATTATCAATTTCATTTAAAAATCTAAAAGAAATCCAACCAGATAGCCATTGTGCTTCAGCATAATTTTCATCTCCAAAATTATTATATTCACTAACCAACTGATATGCTTTTTTATATTTTTTATCCTTCATTAAATCTCTTGCATATATATTTCTATAAATCCACCAATACTGACTAAATTCTTTTCTACCTTTTAAATTAAACAAAATTTCCATAGCTTTATCATTTTTTTCTTTTGATCTATAAAATTTTAATTTTGTAAATAATAAAGCTTCATTATCCCTCAATTCTTTCGGTAAGTTTCTTAATATATAATTAATGTAATCTTTTTTATCTTCTGAAATTCCAATTATTATCTCAAATAATAATCTATAATTTTTATTTTCTATTGAGTTTATAAGAATTTTTAAATTTGTAAAATCTTTTTTAAACACAAGCATTTCAGCTCTTTTAATTCTATCTTCATCTGTTAAAATATTCTCAAAAGCTTTTAAAAATAATTCTTGTTCAATTTCATTAAAATCTTCATTTATCCAAATTTTTCGAATTTTATTATGTAATATAAGTAAATTTTTCATTAATTTAGATTCTTTAGTTTTTAATTCTTCTTCTATAATATTTTTTATTCCTGCTGATGAAAGAATAATTGTTTTGCTAATCATTTAGAAAATTTGTAAATATTGAATAGATATGTGATAAAATATACTCAAAAAAAGTTCATAAAAA
>CATOLK010000116.1 GCA_951801155.1 uncultured Rickettsiales bacterium
TAATCAATAAAATAAAAGAAAAACTAAAAAAACAAGGATATATAATCGGAAAAATGTTAGGAGTTGGTGGAGAGGGAACAGTTTTTTTGGCATCAAATTCAAATGAAAAAAATATAGTTATCAAAATACCAGTAGTGGATAAAAGAAGAGAAATTTTAAGTGATGCTGAAATAAAAAATAAAGAAAAAATAAATAAATATATTGATATAGCTGGTAATGGTTTTACAAAAGTACTTAATAGTCATAAAATTACAATTAATAATAAAACTTATTTAATTGAAACTTATAAAAAAAGAGAAATGGATTTAGAAAAAAAGCTAAATGGAACAATATTTGCTGAAAGTAAAAAAGATTTATCAGTTATACCTATTATGGCACAATTAATACTATCCCTTAAAGCTGTTCATCTTAAAGGATTGATTTTATCTGATATAAAACCAGAAAATATATTAATTAATGAGAAAGGTAGAGTTAAATTTTCTGATTTTGGACTTACTAATTTTGCCAATTATCTTAAAGAAACAAAATTATGTTCTGGTACTAGAGTATATATGGCAGATGAAGTACTAAAAAGATATTTTAATAAAGATACATATACTAATGAAAAAAGTGATGTTTATTCTATTGGTATTGTTTTTTTGGAAATGTTTACTCAGGAAAGTATTTATGATTTTTTAAAAAAATTAAACAGTAATAATGATATAGATTATAATAATGCTGAAAAATTGTGTAAAGCTAAAGAAAATTTAGATAAAAGAATAACCGTGGATAATATAAAATTAGAAGGGCTTTTTCCAGACATTGATTTTGATAATGAAAATAATAGTAAACAACAAGAACTTAAGGAAAAAATCTTAGAAATATTAAAAAGTATGCTAAAAAGTAACTATAAAGAAAGATCCACAATTTTTGAAATTCAAGAAAAATTTACAAATATGTTAGAATATATGCAAAAAAATATCACAAAAAATAATACTAATATAAGTATCAGAAACGATTTAAAAGTAGAAGATAAGGAGCTTATTAAATTGGGAATTTCGAATAAAATTGATGTAAACGAAGCTGCAAAAAAATTTAAATCTAAATTAGAGAAAAGTATAAATAAAAATGATTTATCAATTGAGGCAAAAAATTGTTTGAGAGTTTTGTATAATTCTATTGACGAAAATGGGAATATAGAACAAATGGATTATAATACCTTCTATAATAATGCCGCAAAGTTATTTATAGATAAAAATAAATTAGAATATCTAAGTATACTAGATAAAATGGATCAATTTGATCATTTACGGTTTATAAATGGAAAAGATAGATTAGAAAATTATGATAATTTATCTTTGGAAACAGCTATTAGTATAAATCCTGAAATGATTGAATATTTGTTTGTTTTAGATTTAGATGGTATGGAAAATTTAGAATTAAAAGTAGATTGTAATAATCTAATGAGTAAATTAAATATTTACCCTGGTAAAAAATATGAAGATTTAACATCGGATGAAAAAAATTTATTATTAGAAAAATATAATAAATTATCAAATGAAGAAAAAAATAATTTTAAAATAAATTATGACGAAATGGATTTTGAACAGAAAAAAAATATACTACCTAAATGGTTAAATGTTTTATTTAAACATTCATGTAAAAATAATGATGAGTTTGCTATTAAATTTTTACTTCAAGATCAAAAAATGCGAAAAATTTTAGAAAACAATGTAGATTATAGTAAGGCTATGTCGAAAAACCTTGAAAAAGTTCTTGAAGTTGACGATTTAAATACGAGTAATGAAATCAGTTTTAACTCATAAATAATTACTTTATTGTTTTCATAGAAATTTATTTCCTAAAATTTTTAGTATAAAAAACAAGATAAAGAATGTTAAACTTCCTGCATAAAAAATTTTCCACAAAAATCTTATTATTTTTTGGACAGTAAACTACTTTTTTCTAATTTTTAAAATTCTAATACCAAATAAGTATATTCTGTAGACTTTATTACTTTCTTTAACTTTAAAAAATATTGAGTAAATTTTATGAAAAAAATTATAGGTTAAAAATTGTTTATAATTATATTTTAAAAACAAGTTATAATTCATTTTATCAGAATTATTTAAAAATTTACATAAAAATTTATCTTCTTTTGATTCTAAAATAAGTTCTTTTATTTTATAGAAATATTTTTTTTTATATTGTCTATATACTCTTTTAAAAAATAAAAAATTAACACAAATTCCATAATTATATATATATTCAATTAAATCTTTTCTATTATTTTTTTTAGCATAAGAAATACATTTTTTTGTAATATCAACCATATTTATTAATTTTTCATTTTTTAAATTTGAAGATGATTTTTGATTGGGTTCCTGTCTCCAATTATATAATAATTCAGGTACATATGCAATTTTATTAGCACCAATAAAAGTTTGAATTTGCCATAAAAAGTCCTGATAATAGGAATTTTTTTTATCATCCATTTTTATATTAAAATTATATAGCATATCTTTTTTATATATACAGGACCAAATACTACAGTGTAACAATATAATATCCGGATTTTTTTCTATTTTACTTTCTGCAATTTTATAAAATGTTTCAATTTCTCTTTTTCTTTCTTTATTATCGATTGGTGGATTATTAAAATAACACTTTACTAAATCAGCTTTTGTTTCTTTTGCTTTATTATATAATTTTTCAAACATAGTTATTTCACACCAATCATCTGCCTCAACTATACCTATATATTCACCAGTTGCTACCGCTAAACCTGTATTTATAGCAGAACCATAACCTCCATTTTCCTTATGGATTGGTTTTATTCTTTTATCTTTATTTGCATATTCATCTATTATTTTTCCACAATTATCAGGACTACCATCATCCACTGTAATAAT
>CATOLK010000117.1 GCA_951801155.1 uncultured Rickettsiales bacterium
AACTCTTAACAAAAATTCAGAATATTATTTACTAAATTTGTGAGAATTGAATAGATGAAAGATTTTTAAAAATAAATTGATAAGATTCATTCAAAAAAAAAAAAATTCAGTGATGATTTATAAGATTTATTTAAAAAGTTTGTTTTTATTTTGTTTTGATAAGTGTTTAGATTAAAAAAAACAAGTAAATATCATTCTATTTTTATGAATTGCTAATAAAATTAACCTTTGAATTTTGAATACTTTATTTTTATTTACAGAAAAATGGCAATTTACTTTTCAAAAAATTAAATTAAATTATAAAAAGCAAAACAAAAACAAAAATAAAAACATTTGCTTTTAAAACCTAACTATATTTGATTTTTAATCAATTTTGGAATATATTGATTAAATATGATTATTTATTATTGTTTCATAGTTTCTCAAAGCTCATTTTCTAGATTACCAATTTTAAAATCGTCCATTTAGCCTTTATATTAAACCAAAAAACTCAAGAGCTTTTTTTATATAATTGAAATAACTTAAATCAAAGAAATATGTAAATATGACGACATTATCTAATAGATATTAATACAATTTTAATAAATTATTCAAAATTAAGGAAGTTTAAACCTTTTTTTTATTTAATAAATTTATGTAATTTTAGTTAAAAAATGAAGGCATATCATCCTCCGACAATTGTTCTTCTTCATTAAAAGGTGTAATCTGAGGTATTACTTCATTTTTATAAAATCCAAAAGGATTCATAATATCATCATCGATTATTGGAGTTTCGTGAGTATCAACGGGATTATCATCTTTTAAAAAATTGGGTTCAAACATATCAATAGTTATGTTGAATTCATTTTTGATAAATTCTTCAAGTTTCGATAATCCAGTTCCCGTTAACTTGGTTTGATTTATAGCATTTTTAAGCAACGGAGAGCCAACGTTGTTTGATAAGTCCAGATACGGGTTAACAATATTGTTTTCTTCACAGAAGTGATCAAGATTTTTAACATCTTCAGCCCTCTTAAGTTTCTTACCAACATAGACGTACCTTTCTTTGCTCCCGTTCAAGTTCTTGTATTCGGCGAACCACATTGGGATGTGATTTTTGGGCCTCCCATTTCTTCCTCTTACTTTGTGGTCTGGGTTTTTATTCATGTGAACTGAAAATAACGAAAAGATGAAATAACTTGTTGTTTTAAACATAAAAAAATGCGATATCTCAAATAATTCTTCATGGAAAAGAATTTACAATTGAATACTTAAATATAAAATTAAAAATGATTACGTTACATCATTATTAATCTAAGAAATGACTTTTTATACTGAAGATAAATAAGTTTTGTTTAGAAAGCACTGACCATTCTAAAAGTGAACAGTTAAAATTAAATAAATTGTCAATACTTCATCAAAAAGTTAATAGTAATATCGATAGTCACAGAAAAAGTAATCGTTGACTAACAAAAAATATCGTTTTTATTGTATTTTTTTTCGGAATTATTAAAGACAATAAAACTGATTTAAACTGCTTAAAATAGACTTCATTAAAACTATCTATTTATTAGATCTTTATTGTATTATT
Organism: uncultured Rickettsiales bacterium; assembly: GCA_951801155.1. Classification (GTDB taxonomy): domain Bacteria; phylum Pseudomonadota; class Alphaproteobacteria; order Rickettsiales; family UBA1997; genus CATOJU01. The sequence goes on from CATOLK010000117.1 coordinate 1,571, forward strand.
TTTTTTTCATGGATGATATTTATCATAAAAACGTATATCTATTTTTCGCTAACCGCTTTAAGCACTTACAGACATTCAAGAATAATGCCTGAGAAAGAAATTTACGATAAACCTCGCAATCTAACGAACGTTAGATTATCCAACCAAAAAAATAGCATTTTTCTTTTCATATCATCTTAATTAATACATAACGCACTGAAATACAACAAGATCCTTATTTATAATTTATTCCGTTACTCCGATAATATTATGATATTATCTTTTCAAACTTTTTTATTTCTATATTTGCATCCATAATCAATTACACGACTTTTTTTTAGTGATTTTCAATAGTGACTAGTATATGACGTAAAGATATATTTAATCTACGACTTTCAATTGATTATTTTAGTGTTTTCAATTAAATTGCTACCTTCTAACTTTTTCAATTAAAATCAATCTTTGATTCAGAAAACATAAATTAAGTCTTTTATTCAAAGAAACATAATTAATAGATATAAAAAAGTCCTTTAATCATATTTTTAACTGCAATTAAATATGTGAATAAATTTATTAGAGCATACGCAATTTAACATAATATTATCTTTTATAATATTATTATATTTACAATTTATTATTTGCTGCTATGTTGGTAGCTTCAATATAATGCTTTAATTTATTTTGAATATAATTAATCGAAACGTTTTCGTTAAAAAACAAATTTTGATTTTGCTAGTCGAAAACGTTATTTGGAAGATAAGCTGGTTGACGTTGAAACTGCCCACACCGACTTTCTAAGGAAAGAATATTTCAATATTATTCATGGATTGTATTCAAAGAAGGAGCAAGTTCATATTTTCGAGGGCATTCGTGAAAAAATCCTAGAAAATCAAATTAAAAATGATCTTGAAAAAATGTAAAAAATTATGGACGACTTTGTTAAGAATAAATCAAAAAGTTATCGATTTAACTGATAAAGTTAGTGGTGGAACTAATTATAATATTAGTGAAAAAGAAAATGTCAGGGAAACGCAAGTGCTCGTTCAAGCTGGGCATCTAGAAGATGTAATTGAACAAAATTTAAAAAAAATTTATTCGTAAACTATTCAAATTGAAATTGATTAATTTTTTTTTTTTTTTATTCCACTTCGAAATGAAAGTTTGTTTATTTCGTAACAATCTATAATTTAAAGTCAAAAGTATTCTATTTCAATTATGATTAATGGCAGCATTTAAAACATTTACATAATTTTGGAATGATGATTCTTTTCAAAATATATGTTTATATAAAATAATATTAACATGCAAATTATAG
>CATOLK010000118.1 GCA_951801155.1 uncultured Rickettsiales bacterium
AAAACTCCAGCTTTTTCCATTTCATAATACAAATCATTTCCCTCTCTACTCCTTTCACCTACACCACAAAATATACTTACTCCATCGTAATTTAGAGCCATATTATGTATCATTTCTGTTATTAAGACAGTTTTACCTACACCAGCTCCACCAAACAAACCAGCTTTTCCACCATATTCCAAGGGAGATAATAAATCTATTATTTTGATACCTGTATTATAAATTTTTCTATCAGTATTATGTTCTAAAAGATCTATTGGTTTTTGAAATATAGATATTTTTGTATCACTTTCCAATTGATCCTTTCCATCAATAGCTTCACTAAAAATATTTAACATTCTACCTTTTAATAAATTTCCAACATTAATTTTTAGTGGTTCTCCTGTATCAATAATATTATCATTCAGTGTTAAACCTAAAGTAGAATTTAACGCAACTGCTTTAATTTCATTATTTTCAAGTTGTTCTATTACTTCAGCTATAATCTTACCAGTAATCAATTTATTACTCAATTTTGGAATATTATTGCTAAATTTAGCTGTTATAACACTGCCATTAATACCTGTTATTTTTCCAATATTTTCCATATTAATTTCCTATAATTTTTATTACAAATTATAATAATATTTCTAATAATATTTATTATAGTCTTTTTTTAAAAAAGCAAATTAAAATTTCGTTTTGATTTATTAAAATAGCATAGTTATTAATATAAAAAATTGTCACCTTTGGTTTATTATCAAAAATTACAATCTAAAATAATATATAATTTTTGCTATTTTTCTGGTAATTTACTAAAAATCCAATCATCTAATCCAAATGGTAAGGATAATAAAAATTTAATAGAATAATATAGAATCTTTGGAAAAATTATAAATTTTTTATTTTTTTCTATCCCTATTTTAATTTTCCTAACAGCATCATCAGCCGACATTAAAAATGGCATATAAAATTTATTTTTATCAGTAAGTGGAGTTTTTATAAAACCAGGACAAACAATATTTACATTTATATTATATTTTTTTAAATTATTGTTTAAAGCTTCTCCGTAATATCTAACAAAAGCTTTACTTGCAGAATAAATTGGTGCACTAGATAACCCCCTAAAACTTGCCATAGAACTTATTAATACAATTCTCCCTTTTTTATTTTTAATCATATTTGATATAGCTGGTGTAATAGTATTTAAAACTCCAAACATATTTGTATTAGCTACTTTATATAAAACTTCATCTCTAAAACCATCGATTACACCAGCAGAAACTCCAGCGTTAGCAAAAATTATATCAAAATCAACACTTTCTATAAAAATCTTCATACTATCTTTATCACAAACATCAATAGCCTGTGTAACAACTGTAGAACCTTTATTTTCACATATTTTTTTAACTTTTTCCAGATTTTCTTTATTTCTGCCAATTAAAAACAAATTTGTATCCTTATTAGCATAACCAATAGCAAGACTCTTTCCCAATCCACTACTAGCACCAGTAATTAATATATTTTGCATAGAATGATCTTATAAAAATAACAACTCTAAATATGTATTTAGAGTTGTTTAAAATTATCTTTTATTATATTTTCTCTGATAAGTTTTTAACTTACTGTTATTGTTGTTAAATCTTTTTTTAGCAGCAATTCTATTTTTTAAACCAACTTTATTATTAAATCTTAAAACCATAATGATAATTAGAGTAGAAATACTTAAAATTGATGATAATATATAGGCTTCTATTTTGTAATCATATCTTACAAGATCAAAAACTGATTTTAAGAAAAATAAAATTATAATAAAACCAAAAATCTGTCCTAATCTATAATTAATTAGATATTTTTTTTGTAGTTCATGTCTGTGCTTCTGTTCTTCTCTAACTAACTCAACTAAATTTTCTCCAAGTCCTAAATCTTTGTATTTTGCTAATAATTCTGCTGGCGGTAATAATGGATCTTTATTCATGTTATTATTGTAAGTCATTTTTGTTTCCCAATTTGTTATTAACTATGCTTCTTATTAAATTTCCTATTATTTTCCAATCATTAACATAAACATAATCTGGGTAATGTTTTATATCATAATTGTATATATAAAAAAATGGTAAAATACTACAACATCCATCTAAAAATTTTTTAAACATTTGTAAATATTTTTTATTAACTAACATATATTATAAGTTTAAAATATAAATTTCAACATTTTAATTGAAATCGTGGTATTATCAATATTAACTTACTCACATTACTAAATATCAGTATAATTTATTAAACAATTGATATACAAACTATATATTAATATTTCTATATTTTTACTATATATTTGGTTCTTATACTATTTTTTTTAGATACAATACTAAAATTTTCAGTTTAAAATTTATATTTTCATAATAGAGACATAATATATTATATTTACTAACATCTTTAAGTCTTTTTTTATAACAAAATATTCTATCAATATTTGGTTATGTTGATACTTAAATATTGGTGGAAAAAATTTAAAAATAAACTCTAATTGACAATCCCGTATTTTTTATTGACTTTTACATAAATATATTCTTATTTTCTATATATATTTAATAATTTTATTTTTTAATAATTTTTATTTTTATGTCTTTCTTTTTTTATTAGATTTGTTATTTCTTTAATTTTCCTTTATTTGCGTTATTCCAGATTAAAATTTCTTGATAAACTTGTTTATTCTTTAATTTTCCTTTATTTGCGTTATTCCAGATTAGAATTTCTTAATAAACTTGTTTATTTTGTTAATTTTCCTTTATGTACGTCATTCCAGATTAGATTTTCTTG
>CATOLK010000119.1 GCA_951801155.1 uncultured Rickettsiales bacterium
AGTAATTTATTACTGGATTCCACATTAAGAATTTCTAAATAAACAAGTTTATTAAAAAATTCTAATCTGGAATGACGTAAATAAAGGGAAATTAACAAAATAAACAATTATAAAAATAAATAAATTTAAAATATTATTGACATTTTAATATATATTTTTACACAGGAGGACTAATACTTATACAGAGATTTTAAAAAAATTTTTATTAATATAAAAGAACAAAGATTATTTGTTATTGATAATAGTAACTATCATAATATAAGACCAAAATTAGACAAAAATCAAAACTTATTGTGCAAGATTACAACATAATTAATTTTGTTCAAATTAGTATTAATTTTTACTTTAAAATTACCTCTTTTATTTTTTACTATTTTTCCTATAGGAATACCTTCCTGTATTAAGTTTCCATCACTTGATGTAAGTACATCTTCTTTTTCCTTTATATTAAATTTCTCTCCAAAAAAAAAGTTTATTTTTAAATTTTTGTTTTCGTTTCCTTCTAATAAAACTTTTACTTTACTTTTTTCTAATCTTGCAGGAAATCTGGAAATACTATCAGTAACCAACAAAATTTCTGCATAACTATCTCCTAAATTTATAATTCTTCCCACAAGATTACCTTCATTGTCAATAACTATATCATTTTCTCTAATATTATCATTGTTTTTTACATCAATTTCTATTCTATTTATAAGATTATTTTTATTTAAAATATTAATTTTTTTTACAGTATATTCTGTAATATGATTTTTTGATATAAAATTGAGTATTTTTTTTAATTCTTTATTTTCATCTTCTAGGATGTTTAATTTTAAAAGTCTAATCTTTAAATTCAAATTTTCATTTTTTAAAATTTTATTATTTTTATTAATTTGTGAGAAAAAATATATAGTATAATTTAGATTATTAATAATTGAATCGACACTATTTATGATTTTTATTTCTGGCTTTGAAATAAAAATTATTAATTCTTTTACATTTTTTATAACAAAAAAATCCCTTTTTTGTAAAATAAGAATTAAAATTGATAATATAATTAGAAATGTATAAAAAATTCTATTGCATATTATTTTTAAATAATATGCAATAGAATTGGCAAAACTCGTTTTTGTATATTTACTATTAATAACATATTTCATAATAATATAGATTAATCCTGTTTAAATAAAACGGTTTTTAAATTTTTAAAGTCACTTAATACTTGGCCTATACCATTTATAACACATAATAAAGGATTTTCTGCGACATGAACTGGTAGACCTGTAACTTTTCCAATCACTAAATCTAAATTTTTTATCTGTGAACTTCCACCACTTAATATTATACCTCTTTCAACGATATCAGCTGATAATTCTGGTGGAGCGGATTCCAAAGCCACCTTTATAGCTTCAACTATCTTATTTATTGGTTCCACTAAACTTTCAGATATCTGCTTTTCATTCAAAGTAATTTCCTTAGGAACTCCAGTTATCAAATCTCGACCCCTAACTTCCATAGTTTCGCCATCTTCACCGTTTTCTGGTACACAAGCAGCCCCTATAGTCATCTTTATTCTTTCAGCCGTAGTTTCACCTATTAGTAAATTATGATACTTTCTAACATAATTCACTATTGCTTCATCCATTTTATCACCACCTATTCTTACTGATTGGCCATAAACTATACCTCCAAGTGAAATAATACCTATCTCAGCTGTACCACCTCCAATATCAATTATTATTGAACCTAATGGATCTAAAACCGGTAAACCAGCACCTATAGCAGCCGCCATTGGTTCTTCAATTAAAAATACTTCTCTTGCTCCAGAACTTTCAGCAGCTTCTTGTATTGCTTTTCTTTCTACTGCTGTAGAGCCATATGGAACACAAATTATTATAATGGGACCAAACCAAGACTTTGATTTATTAACCGCTTGAATAAAATATTTTATCATTTCTCCAGCAACTTTAAAATCTGCAATAACACCATCTTTCATTGGTCTTATTGTTTCTATTAAAGCCGGAGTTCTACCTAACATCATTTTCGCCTCTTTTCCGAAAGCATAAGGAACTTTTCTTCCATTGTTATTTATTAATGATACTACTGAAGGTTCATTTAAAACAATTCCTTCATTTTTTAAATATACTAAGATATTTGCTGTTCCTAAATCTATAGCTATATCTTTTGAAGTAAATGAAAACACTCTATAATCCTTTTAGTTTTATTATTATTTTTAATACAAATTTTTTAATAATTAATTTCATTATAAAAATTGTTTTTTATTTTACAATAAAAAATTTGATTTATTATTTTAAATTCAAATTTAATTAAATAATATTTATTAAAACTAAAATAAGTTTTTCTCTTTAGATTAAAGCTATCACGAATATCAAAATGGTTTAATTTTAATTTAGGTTATTTCTAATATATATTGTTATAAATAACTCAATTGGGCGTAGATTTTATACTTATTTTTATTTTTTGTATTTACTATTAATACTTTTTTCTGATATTATCCTAATGTGATTTGATATTTGAATTTCCAATTTTTATAATTCCAAATAATTTTTTTACATTTTTATATATATTTTTTTGCCTATTATTATTAGACCTCCTGCATAAAACTATATCCAAATATCAATAATATTTTAATATTTTTAAATTTATCTATTTTTATGATTATTTATTCTTTAATTTCCTTTTATTTACGTCATTCCAGATTAGATTTTCTTGTAAGTTTAT
>CATOLK010000120.1 GCA_951801155.1 uncultured Rickettsiales bacterium
ACAATTTCTAAGCAATAAATCGCTAAGAAATTGTACTCTGGAATGACGTAAATAATGGAAAATCAAAGAATAAACAATCATAAAAATAAATAAATTTAAAATATTATTGATATTTGAATATGATTTTATGTAGGAGGTTCAATTAATAACTTATTAAATTTTTTTTAAAAAAAATATTATTGTAATAAATACAATAATATTTTAAAATTTAAAGTATTAAAAAATACTAAAATATATCTCCGTATTTTTTTTTGAAACTTGAAACTCTATCGTTATTTGTATTTAAAAAAGTTCCAGAATCTTTTCTCCAAGCTGGATGGTTGTATGGATCTACATCTAAATTCATTACATCATTTTCTTTACCCCAAGAAGTTTGAACTTCAAAACTCTCTCCATTTGTTAAAACTATTTTGACTGGATGAAATTCTGGGTGTTTGTTGTTTGTTTCTATTTTGTTTGTCATTTTGTTAAAATTTTGTTATTGTTAATATTCCATTTGGATATATTATAATGATTAATTTGTAAATGTCAATAGATGTTATAATTTATAGTATTACCCGTTTTTTATCTTTATATTTTTGTTTTTTGTTATTTTCTTAATTTTCCGTTATTTATGTCGTTCTACATCAACAATTTCTAAGCAATAAATCGCCAAGAAACTGTAATTTGTAATGATATAAATAATGAGAAATTAAAAAATATAAAAATTGAGTAATGTCATTTATTGAGTATTAGCTTGCTTTTTATATTTAAATAGCTATTTTGTTTTCTTTTTTATTTTTAAATATACAGATAATTATTGTTAATAAACAAAAAAATAAAATCACATAACACCCATTAAAAATAAAAATTTTATAAGATATTAATTTTAAATTTTATTCTTTACAACAATTTACTGCTTTATTAACAAAATTTTTTAAACCACTCATAAAAGATTTTTTATTATCTTCTTTGTCAGTATTTATATTACAGCAATGCACTTTTGGATTTTCTTCTTTGTCATTTGGGTTTTTTTCTTTATCTTCTTTGATATTATTTAAAGTTTTTTTATCTATATTTTCTATAAGTTTTTTTACTTCTTTTTCATCCACTTGATTGATATTTAAACCCCAAAAAAGACAATACAAATTATATGCTTTATCAAAAAGATCATAAGCATCTTTTTTATTTCCAGCATGCAAAGCTTTAGTTGCTACTTCTGATAATCTCATGGAACTAGCTAACAAATGTTTTGAGATACACCAAACTTCACCTTTATAGGATTTAATAATTTTTTGTAATAATTCCTTTCTATATTCTCTGATATTTTCTATTAAATCATAAAAAGAAGTATCTTGTGTTTTTGCTCCACTAAAAAATAAATGTTCTTCTATACTTATTAAATTCATTATAGCTATTGATAAATCTTGATCGCTTGATAAATCTAAAGGATTTACTTTTTTAGCATTATCTACTTTTTCAATAAACTCATTTAAATTTTCTATTATTTTCATATTAACTCCTTAAAATTATCTTTTAAAAATATAAAATAAAATACTTGTTAACAAAAGACCTGCTATAGGTAAGACAACTTTTTCAAATGGAAAATGTGGTTTTCCTCCATTTTTTTCCTTCATATAATAATATAATTTGGATGAACAAATTATAATTATAACACCTATAATATTTGAAAATAAAAACGAATCAACCCCACATATTAAATCAAAATTAAATTCTAATGCTGGATTTTTCCCTATATATAATGGAATTAACGAAAAAAATGGAATAAAATATACAAAAATATTTAAAAATTTATTATTTATATTTTTCTTTTTTAAAAACATATTTGTATATTGTCCCATTGCCAAAAGTAAAGCTCCTATCCATAGACCAACTATACAATCATTTACTCCTAGTAATCTTGAAATACCTAAACCAGAGGCAACTGCAACAGTACATACTGTACACATCATAGGATTTGCAATAGCTCCTTTTCCAAAAATAAATATTAAAAAAGTTAAAAGTAGTTTTTGCATTTTATTAATTTATAATTTATCTACATATAAATATAATATATCATTAATTTTAAAAGTAAATATTATTGAAATTTTGGTATTACTCAGTTTTTATACTTTTTAATCTAAATTTTTGTATTTATTTCAATTTCTCATTATTTTGCTATTTCAAATTATAATTTCTTAGCAATTTATTGCTTAGAAATTTTTAATATGGAATGAAATAAATAACGGAAAATTAAAAAAATAATAAAACATAATAAAAGTATAAAGATAAAAAGTGAGTAATATCTATTTTTCAGCACTACATAACTTTTATCTTTTTTTATTTATTAATAATAATTATTTATATATTTAATTTTATTTCTATAAAAATAAAATATAAAAAATAAAAATAAATAGTAGTTTGAAGACAAAAAGTGAATGATATCGAAATTCAATAAAATTATATGTACAAGTCCAAACACATTTGGGAAAAACTTTGAAAAAATTTTACCTCATTTTTATAATTA
>CATOLK010000121.1 GCA_951801155.1 uncultured Rickettsiales bacterium
TTGACTTTTTGACAGATGTTTTATATGAATCATCATCAACAGAAGCAAAACTTTTTAAATTTCAAAATGCAATTAACCACTTTCGTGGTAACCATTTATATTGTCCACCTCATAAAAATTCAAAAGTATGGGGACATAGAAACGATAAAGTCGCAGTAGAATGTTTGAGAGGACTAATAACAGAATTATCTTCTATTATAATTAATTTTAAAAGATATCATACTACAAATTACAATGAAAATTTTCACTCTATAAAAGCAAGACTTGCATTAAAAAACGATTATCAAGGAATTTGGGCAATTGGTCGAATATTAGCAGCAATTTTACAATACAATAACCCAAATTATTGGATATTTCAGCTTATGGATTATTTCCATATAAGTGCTCTCCCATTTAATATTTTAAAAATGATTTACAATTATTTTAATCAGCGAAATAAAAAAATTCAAAATGATCATACAGATAATTATATTATTAATAATCAAAAAGCAAAAAAGAAAAGAAGAGATGAATTTCAGAAAGAACAAAACACTAAAAATGTATATGCTCATCCTTATAAACAAAAAAGAATCAATTAAATAAACATTTTTTCTATTTATAAATCATTTTCTCTTTTTTTTTTATCATTCCATCTTATTATCATTCAATTTCATACTTTATAACTTGTTAAACATTTATAATATTTTATGTTTTGTATAAATTTGAAAAGATAAATAATGAAATAATAAATAATGAAATCATGAATATATATTTTATAAAAAAATAGTAAAAAAAAATCTCAATTCTTTAAATATTTGTCATTAATAATATGAAAAATGGGAAATAATAGAGAAATTATAAAGTAAAATAGATATTAATAAAAAAAAGATTTCTGATATCTTCATAAAGTCAAGTTAAGCAATCCCAATAAAATATATATATTATTTACAATTAGAATAATTAGAATTAGTAAGAAAAATACTTTTATCTAAAGAATAGCTAAATAATTACTTTAAAAAAATGTATTCTATTTGATGCAAAAAATTTCTGATGCGTAGATTTCAAGGTTTAAGTTAATCTATTAAAATACGAATTTACTATATTAATCAGCAACATTGTAGAAAAAGTTTTGTATAACAAAATATGACAAAACTAGTTAGATAAAAAGATAATCTTATTCTTAAATACATTTTTAAATGCTCATTTTTATTGTATATTTAATAAATATAGAAATAAATATAGACTATTATATATTATTAACAATTTTAAAATGTAATACAAAAATTAGATTAAACGAAATTTAATAAGATAAAAAGATAAATATAGATTATTTTCCAGAAAGTTTCTATTGAAAAAAACCATTGAATTTTTATACAAAAAAATAAATTTATCCAAATAAATATTGATGATTGAAAAGTAAGCACCTAATTTTTGGCACATAAAAATATATTAAAACAAAAATAATTGACAATTTTTTATGAGATTCTTTTAGTCACCAAGTTTGAAAAAAAAAATAAAATGCTTTCATAGAGTGTATAACATCATACATCAAAATTCTCTTTAGCAATATAAACTATAATTAGACTAACTTTTACAATAATGCATAAATTTTTAAAAACAATTAAATAATCATATAAATGCAAAAATATCATAAATCATATTTTTATGAAAACAGAAAATTTTATTATATTTACAAAATTTATTCAGGCCTAAAAGGAATGATAAAAATGCTGGTCTATTACGTATTTCATGCGTATTGCAAAATAAATATTAAAGTTTAAAAAAAAAATAGCGGCTTGCTAAAATACCGTTTCCATATATAAGCTTATTTTTTAATAATTATATCTGGTAAGGAAAAAACTGATAGAGAGTTTTTTGAAAAAGAAAGACTTGATATTAATAGATATTTCATATCTAAAAAATTTGCTGCTTCAATAGGACTCTTTTTAGAAAAATTCTTTAACATAATGAACAGCATCAGTGTGCTGTTTAATTTGATTTAACTATTGTTGAATGAACTTCTAATGTGAGAGAATCATAAAACGAATAACAGCCGACGGTTATTTTTACAAATTGAATACTAAAAAAGGTTTTTAAAATATCTCGTTATAAAAAAATATTTTTAATGTTTTCTCTCTATCACTTTATTTATATTCAAGTACATACTAAAATATTATGATATAAAGTCAGATAAATGAATTCATGCTTTTGCCAATCATTTTCAAATTCGACACATTGAGCATGATTTTACAAAATCAATATAAAAGATTCAATGTTTTAATCATGAGAAAATAATAATTACTATTATATTAAAATAAATTTATCTTTTAATTAAATATATACCAATTATTTTATAATATAAAGTTATTTTACAGTTTAATTCAAAAATCCCCCTTAAATTTTCTAAATTTTTTTTTATAATAGTTAATTCAAAAAGTTTTAAAAAATATTCAG
>CATOLK010000122.1 GCA_951801155.1 uncultured Rickettsiales bacterium
TAAAAATAAATAAATTTAAAAATATTCAAATATTATTGATATTTGAATATAGTTTATGCAGGAGGTTTAATAAATTCCTGAATTTGTACTTATTCATGTCATTTGAAAAAAACTTTGAAATAAAATTACCTAATTTTTACAATTAATTTTATGTGAATTTTTATTTAAAAATGAGGAAAGTTTTTCCCAAATGATATAAATCAATACAATATATAAAATTCCTCTTGATTTATTTTATTTTTTATACTATAATAGCAGTATTGATTATATATTTTTTTATCAAATGAAAAAACTTATTTGGCCAACCTATACAAATGAAGGAAAACCCAGACTTGGCTTAGATGAAATGATAAAATTATTGAGTAAAATTGGAAATATACAAGAAAAAATACCACCAGTATTTCACATAGCTGGCACAAACGGTAAAGGCTCTACAACTGCCTTTATTAAACATATTTTAGAGGCAGAAGGTTATAAAGTCCATAGATTTACTTCGCCACATTTAGTTGATATAAATGAAAGAATTGAAGTATCTAGTGATATTATTTCAGATGATTATTTAAATGAATTATCTAAAGAATGCAAATTTTTAGTTGAAAAATATGATGCGAACTTAAGTTATTTTGAAGGGCAGATGCTTATGGCTTTTTTAGCTTTTGCAAGAAATCCAGCGATAGCAACAATTCTTGAAGTTGGTCTTGGCGGTCGTTTGGATGCTACAAATGTTATAAAAAATCCATTAATTAGTGTAATTACAAGTTTATCTTATGATCATACAAAAATTTTAGGTGATACAATAGATAGAATTGCTTTTGAAAAAGCTGGAATTATAAAAAATAATAGTAATGTTGTTATTGGAAAACAGAATAACGAAATAATATATAATTTTTTTGATATTATTGCAAAATGCAGAAATACAAAAATATTTATATACAATAGAGATTGGAATATTAGAAAAAATGGAAATACTTTTATTTTTTCTGGTTTTGGAAAAGAATTAGAATTACCACAATTACAATTGACTGGAGAACATCAGATTTATAACGCTGGTAACGCAATAGCTGCTGTTTTATCACAAAATAAAATTAAAATATCGGATAAATCTATAGTTGATGGTTTAAAAAATACTAAATGGTCTGGACGTTTACAAAATATAAAAAATACAAAATTAGGACAGATTTTACCTAAAAATTTTCAACTTTGGTTAGATGGTGCACATAATGAAGGTGGAGCAACCATAATAAACGAATGGATTGAAAAAGAGAATAAAAAAGAAAAAATACCAACATTTGTAATTATAGGTATGTTAGCAAGAAAAAATAGTTATGATTTTATAGATAAATTAAAGAAATCAATTGATTATGCTTTTGGTGTTAATATACATACGGATGACGAAATAAAAGATTGTAAAGAAATTCAAAAGGAATTACTGGATTATGGGATTGAAAAAAGTTATAGCGAAGAAAATATTGTTGATGCTTTAAAAAATATAACCATAAATTTTGGTACAGAATTTGAAAAAGCCAGAGTTTTAATTTGTGGCTCTTTATATTTAGTAGGTGAAGTTTTGGAATATATTAAAAAAAATTAGGATTAGTTATGAATTTAAAATTAGAAAAAGAAAAAAAATTAGAAAAAAATATTAAAGAATTTATTAAAATAATTGGTGCAGAAGGCGAAGATATAATTGAAACTCCTAAAAGATCAGCTAATGCTTGGTTAGAATTGTTAAATGGTTATACTCAAGATGATAAATTATTTTATAAAACTTTTAAAACAGATAATAAAAATTTAGTAATAGTAAAAAATATAGAATTTACTTCTTTTTGTGAACATCATTTAATGCCGTTTCAAGGAGTAATTACAATGGGTTATATTCCTGAAGGTGAAGTTTTAGGATTAAGTAAATTTGGAAGAATTGTTGATTGTTTTGCTAAAAGATTACAAATACAAGAAAAACTTACGTCTGAAATTGGAAATTCTTTGATTAAAAACTTAAAGGTAAAGGATATTTTTGTAATTAGTAGAGCGACACATTCTTGTATTAGTTGTAGGGGAGTTAGAAAACAAAATGCAGAAGCTATAAGTTTTTTTACTGCTGGTAAATTTAAAAATTATAATGAATTTGATTTGTTAAAGATTTAAATATAGTGCAAAAATATTTTTTGTAATAATCTTAATAGAAAATAAGTGTATTTACTGCTTATTGATTTATATTTTATGATGGAAATTACTACTATATCATTAAAATTAATTATAATAGACCTCCTGCATAAAACTATACTCAAATATCAATAATATTTGAGTATTTTTAAATTTATTTATTTTTATGATTATTTATTCTTTAATTTCATTCTATTTATGTCATTTCAGATTAGAATTACTTGACAATTTATTGTCTAATAATTCTTAGTGTGGAATCCAG
>CATOLK010000123.1 GCA_951801155.1 uncultured Rickettsiales bacterium
AATTCTATACAGCATCACAAGAATATTTATCAACTAAAGTTGTTGAAAAATATGGAAAATTAAATTTTTGGCCAGAAGAATGGGCTAAAAGTTTTAGATTTCATTGTCTTCCAACACCTTTGATACCTTTTTTAAGAAAATTTAAAATGGCTAAAATTCCAAAAAATGCAAAAATAATTTGTTTTCACGGGAGACCAAAATTAGAGGATGCAATGATTGGAAATTGGAAAGAAAAAAGACTTTGGAAGAAATTTTTTTATAAACATTTAAAGCCTGTGGAATGGCTAAAATATTATTGGAGATAAAATGAAAAAAACTGAAATAACAATAGATGTTGATAAAATACAATACAATTATAAATTGTTAAGAGATGTTACAAAACAAGGTGAACTATGCGTTCCTATGATAAAAGCAAATGCTTATGGTTTTAATTATTATGATGTAGTTTATAATTTATTAAATATGGATAGTCCACAAAAAGATTTTTTTATCTACTCCATCGAAGAAGGTTGTGAATTAAGAGAACAATTTGGTGATAGAATAAAAAATATTTATTGTGTAACTGGACCTATGGAGGGAAGGGAAGAATTATATTATAGATATAATGTGATACCTGTTCTCAATAGTTTAGAACATCTAAATAGATGGTCAAATTTTGCTAAAGAAAAAAATGAAGATTTAAAATGTTTATTACAATTTAATTTAGGTCTAAATAGATCTGGACTTCAACAAAGTGAAATAGAAACTGCAAAAAATTTTGTTTATGATAAATCTAATAGACTAGAACTAGTTATGATTATGGGGCATATAGCAAATCAACATAAATTAGATAGTGAATTAGGACAAAAATTAACAAAAAAAGAATTGCAATTATTTGAGAATGCCTATAAACATTTTCCTAACATTAAAAGAGGGGTTTTGGGATCTGAAGGAATTTTGAAAATTCCAGAAGGATTTTTTGAATTTTCTAGACCGGGAACTACTTTATTTACAGGACAACCAATTTTTGAAAAAGATAGAATTTTCAAAACAGCTGTAACTGCAATCTCTCCAGTGTTTTTAGATGAAGATGAAAATACTATATATATTAATTTTGGTATTAATCAAGGTTTATCTACTTATTATGAAAAAGAGGGATTTATATATATAAATGGTGAAAAAATATTAGCTAAAAAAGTTGATTTTGACAAAACTTACTTTAGAGTTGAAAACAATAAAAAATATAAAAATACAGAGGCCTTATTAATCGGTTATTTGAATGATGATTATATTGATGGTTATACATTCTCTAAAATGAACGGAAGTGTACCAGAAGAAGTACTTTGTAGAATTACAACAGTTGGAAATAACGAATATTTAAAATACAATGTTTTAAATGGTTGTCCAGAAGAAATTAAAAAACCAAAAGATTTAAAATTCACAAATAATGCTGTAGTTGATAAAAACGGTAAATTAGAAGAATTTACATCAGCTATAACAGAAATAAGAAAAATAGAAGAAGATGGTGGTTGTGGTTACGATTGGAAAGAACCAGTAAAAAAAGGTGATTTAATAGCTACATTTCCAATAGGTTATTCTGATGGATTTGATAGAAAATTAAGTTGTAATGGAATTGCTATACATCTTTTAATAGATGGAAAACCTGAAAAATTCTATTTTTGTGGTGGTGTTCCTATGGATCAAATGTGCTTTAAAATTCCTGAAAAATTTGCTAACAAAGTTAAGACTGGTGATAAAGTTATCATTATTGATAATAAATTAGGAATTACAACAGAGGAATTTTGTAAAAAATTAAATCTAAGTGAAGAAGAAATATTTTTTATGGTTAAAAAAAGTAATAGAGTTAAAGTTTTATATAAAAAATAGTTTAATTTCAAAATATAAAACCGAAAAATAAAGGATAAATTCAAAACATTGAAATCTTAGTTCTAATTTTTATATGAAAAAATAGCATATATTGATAAAAAACTTCAATATATGCTATTTTGTAAAAGAACATAATACTTTATAAAGTAAATTAATATTATTAATTTTAATTTTCTAAAAAATACTACACAAACGTTTGTTTTTTGGATGTATAGTAACTACAGTTTTATCAGATTCTGATTCTGATTCACATAAAGATACCTCTGGATATGGTTTTATATCCTCCACAGATGATTCATCTTTATCGTTAACTAAAGATTGGCTAAAAGTATTATATGTTACTTTTTTTTCTTTTTGTCTTACAGACGAAGAAGCAAAAATGTTTGTAATATTTGCTGATAATAACAACAAAATTAGAATTAATTTTTTCATATATTTTTTTATTTAATCTCTCTACTATAATAAAAAGTACAATAGTGTATAAAAAAATAAAATTTATAAATA
>CATOLK010000124.1 GCA_951801155.1 uncultured Rickettsiales bacterium
ATTTGGAATTATAAATTTCATCCTATTTTTGAAAAAATGAGGTTTTTTCAATGAAAATTGAATGAAATTTGGCATTTTTTTTACCAAAAGTAATTTTTCTATGGAACTGATTTATCAAGGTTTAAATAATTAAACAATTTATATTCAGTATCACATAATTATTTATATAAGCTGTTTTTTTTTAAGTGATTTTAAAACTTATTATCGATTATTAAGAAATCATTTAAAAATTTAGTCTAAAACTATTAATCAAGGATATTATTATGATAATTCCAGCTAATATTATGTATTGTTAAGTTATAAAAAATAAATACTTTAAATTGTTTTATATATTATAAGATATGTTACAATAAATATTATATGTTCACTTTTTATCAAATGAATAGCAGTATCTTTTTTTTGGCCCAGAATTTTTTAAATATGTTAATAATTAGTATATAAAAATATTTATTTAATATTTATATAAATTTTTATTAAAAATTGTATTTTTCAAATTAAGATAAACTGTAAATAATATAAATTTTATTCAATTATTTTGTTAAATTTCTCAATTTAAAAAGTTTTGAATGAATATTTTTTTATTTTGTGATGAAATATAAAACAAATATATATTAATATTTATAATATTATATCATATTTATATATCATATATAATATATATATTAATATTAATATATAAATCGTATAATATAATTAAAAATAATAATTATCAATATATATATCTTTTAATTTTTCTATTTTTATTTTCAATAGATATAAAAATTTTTTGAAATAAAAAATAACGTATTATTCTTTTAAAATATTTCACTTTTGTATTATAAAAAATAAAATGGTTAAAATAATTGACCATTAAAATTCTTTATAATAGCAAAAATATAGGATAACTTTTTATACATTAGTATTGGATAAACAATAAATATACCACTGCAATTAATATATTGCAATGATTTTAATATACAATTATATGGAATAGAGGTCATTTCTAAATGCTAAAATTTGATTTTCATAATTTAAAAAATAAATATCTCAAAAAATATAATTTAAATTTAAGTTATATTATATTATTTATTATTAAAATATTATATAATATATAATTTATAATACTACGTTTTATATATTTTAAATATTACGTTTTTTCTAGGGTATCTAAATTACATTTTATTAGCATTTTTAAAAAACAAATTTGTGTCTTATACCTTTTTTTAAAATAGAAACATGATATGCGATATGATATATCATTTTCATCTAAAAATTCTGGGCAGTTATTTTTTTTAGTAGCTTTAGATTTTTATAGAAATCATATTACATATTCAATATATTCTGAAAGTAATCACAAACTATTTTAACCATTAAATAGATGTTAAGAATATTTTTGAGAGTTTATAAATTACAAATTTTATGGTAGAAATTTTTAATTGCACTTTTCCCCAAAAATGCATTCAATTTTGAATGCTATTCAAATCTTAAAAAATCTTCCACACTTTTCCCTAAAATCCATTCAATTTTGAAAGAGTTTTCAAAAAAGATAAAACTTAAAAATGAAAAACATGATTAAAAAGAACTTTTATTTATCAAAAATATGTATTATTGTTGATAATTAATATATTAATGTAATAATATAATGTGCTTTAAAAGTATTGTTAGAATTTGCAAAGATTTCACCCTTGAAATTAAGCAATTAGATTATCTATCAATACCTTACTCTGATTGCAATGATAAACGTAGTAATTTAAATTATTTATGTTAATATATTTTAAATTGGAAATTACATGTATTTAACTGTTACAATAAAAAAATACCTTTATGAGTTTTACCAATGATAAAATTTATTATTTAACTCAAGTTCTAGTTGAAAAATGAACTTTTAAGTACAATTCAATTTCGACTGATTAAGGTTTTCTCGAGATTATTACACGGGAAACATTATAAACTTGTACATTATGCGTATTTAATTGCTGCTGGACGACATTGTAGTATTTAAGGTAGAGCTTGTGGATAATTAAGAATGATTTATTTATAAAAATTATAAGTCGACCATACCAAATATCAATTCAAAAAAAATTGAATTAAAATTTAGGGAAAAGTGCAATTATCAGAATCTACCAATTTTATCAAAAAGTTTTTGAATGATCATTTAAGCTGTTTCATCTCTCATTTTGTCTGGAAGCAATGTTTAATTAATTACAGATATATTCAAGTTAAAAAAAAAAGTAAAAAAATACTCTAACTCTATTTATTTATGTATTAGTTCATTCATTCATCTGAATGACTG
>CATOLK010000125.1 GCA_951801155.1 uncultured Rickettsiales bacterium
TAAATAAATTTAAAAATATTCAAATATTATTGATATTTGAATATAGTTTTATACAGGAGGTCTATTAAATCTTAATTTTGTTTAAAATTTATCTTTTTAAAATATTTTTTTAAAATATTTGATATTAAAAACGTAGGAAATTATAAAATAAAATACAAAATTATAAATTTTAATTTTTATTTCAAAAAAAACTTGAAAAATAATTATTATATTATTAAATTTGTATTAATACAATATTTTTGAAAAAATGATTCTGAATAAAAAACTTATAATTATAATTTTACTTTCGTTTTTATCTGCATGTAATATGGATGATTCTTTATGTTACACTGAAAATGATTATGGAAATAGTGGAGATTATGACACAGTTATAGTTGGGGCTGGTAATAGTCTTTGTAATTACGATAAAGATAAAACCGCTAATGATTTATCTCAAAGTAGTACAGTAAGAGAATGTTTAAATTCAAAAAAAATACTAGATTTAAGCGGAAATATTTATTATGATAGAATATCCGAAACAAGCAAAAGTAAAAGTTGTGCTGATCTTTCAACTTATATTAAGACAAATGACTTCAGTGATATTGTTTTTCGCGAAGAGGAACAAGATTTAGAAAAATTTAATATAATTAATTCTATTTTTAACGATTGTGTAGATTATTGTCAAGAAGATTGTGGTAAAAATAATAATAGTTCTTCTCAAATGTGGACAAATGCAAATTTAAAAGGAGATGGTTATTTGGGAATAAGTTTGGCAACAAATACAGTTTTAAATATTACAGCCTATGGTTCTATAATTCTAGATTCTGATAATAGTACATCCGTAGCTAATTTTAAAAAATATGGTATAGAAGATACAAATAGGAGTTTTTATTTAAAAAATGGTGATTTAACTACAGTAAATTTGCAATTGAATAAAAATTTTATAACAAGTCAAGAGTCAGGAAATAGTGAAGAAACAAAAAAACAAAATTTCAAAAATAGAGCATATTTAAGTTTAAAAGAATACGATTCAAGTTTATCATATGGTGATAAATATAAAATGCAAGATCCAAATTATGAAGCTGTTCAGTGTCAATATAATGAAGATAATAAATACTTCGCAAGTTGTCAATTTAATTATAGTGGCCTTATAGAAGACAATTCTGATTTTAGATCAACTGTTGAAAAATATTATAACGATAAATATTCAAGCCAACAAATTAGAGTTTTTAATAAAAATGATTATTATTTATATGCCAGCGATGCATTTAATAAAATAGGATATGATGCTAGATCTTCTTCTATTCTAGTAAATGGTAAAAATATATCGTCTGAAGTAAATGAAGAAGAAGATGTAGGAAATTATGTTAAAGTTCAAAAAGATATTAACGGCTTAGAGCAAGTTTTAAATGAGTTTGGTGGTTCTGATGGTTATATTTGGAACGATGGGAAAAAAGAGTTTAAATTTACAAACAAAAATCCTTTTAAATTAGCTATAAAGTATTTAGGTGAAAATAATTTATCAAAATGTGAATACTCTATTTCCTTTAAAGATTATAATCCAAGTAATAAAAGTGGTAGCAAAATAAATAATACTTATATTGCGGAATATAGTGGTAATAAATGGCATACTATTAAAAATACAATTAAAAGTAATAATATAATATCTACTGGAACTGAAGAAGTTGTATTTAATAGATTTGCTACACCAAATAACAATGCTAGTGAAATGTTAATATCTATTAGCGTTGAAAGTGGTAGAGAAGAATGTTCTAAAGGAATTGGATTAAAAGTTATAAACTTAAAAGATTATTATATGTACGATACTGGTTTTTTAATGCTTTCTATTCCTTCTATAAATGCGGCTAGTAATAATAAAATAAAATATAAGTTATTAAATCAAGATATGATAACTATGAGTGCAGGAAGAAATATAACGGCCGCTGATAAAATAAATGAGTTTTTTGAAAATAATTCTGATTTAGGATATGAAGAAATAACCGTTTCAACAGTTAATGATGCTAGTGATTTTAGTAATAAAATAAGTAGTTTAGTTGATTCTAACAAAATTATTTATGTTAGAAAAGGACAAATATTAAGATTTGATTATTCTAATTGGGCAAGTCTTGATAATCAAGATAGTATTACCTTAAAAGATGCTGATGTTGTTGGGGTTAATACAAAACCATACTTAGGAACTGGTCTTAATGCATTTATAATACAAAATCCTTTATATATTTGTTACGGA
>CATOLK010000126.1 GCA_951801155.1 uncultured Rickettsiales bacterium
CAACAACTTTACTTTTATATTTGATGAATTAACATCTTATACTTTTTAAAATGATTTTATATCGCTTTTTTTAAATTTCCTTGTTTTTTTAAAAAAGTTAATATGCATGCTATTATAAAATCAACAGGAAAATGAATATTTAAATGGATTTTTTTTTTAAAAAAGCAATATCATAGTTTAAAAAATATAGAAGGCTTATTGTTAAACTTAAATCCAAATATGTGACATTTTTATATATTCATCTCTAAGAAAAAGTCATCTGCATTCTTAAATATCTTATGCTTAGGCATAATTATATGCTACTTTTCGTCTATTTTTGTTTATAACTCGTAATTTCCTTAAACTCATAATCGTTATAATCTTTCAATTTTATGGAATACATAGTTTCCATTATTCTTATGAATTAATTACTTTGTTCTCTGAATCTAATTGTTTGGATCTATTCTATGGTCAATATGCCTTAAAATCATTAACTTATCATCTTCCAGATTTTTTAAATTATATCTTAAAAACTTTCATATTCAATCTGCTGTATATTGTTTCTTATGTTCTGTAGTTTATGATATTCTTTATTATTTAATCGGAATCTATTGATTTTTTTATATTTTTTGCATCTATATCCTATCATTCATTTTTTATGTCTTTTCACAATTCTTGCTCTTCTTCCTCAAAAATTTTTGCATTAATATTTTTGATGATTGAGTTTATCGTAGACGACAATAAATTTAGAAATTACTGTTAATTCTTGACTTTTTTTCAAAAAGTTAAAATTATGGAGAATTTTTAATTGAAAATAATTAACTTTTTTAAATATATATTTTTATGATTACCTATACTTGTGCGCCACACATTTCGTATTTTGTAGCAAAATAAAGATTAACTTTATATAATTTTTTAAAAAACATATTATAGATCACTGATTATCTCAATTATCAAATGCAATCTTTTAACATTATTTAAATCATATTGCAATCAATATATATATACAGTAATAACAAATAGTCTTCCTTCTGTTTCTTCACTAGACTAATTTTACAGAGATTTGTAAATATTATGCAATTTCAGTATATTTTTATTAGATGTTAAAATTTAATGTCTAATTAGGTTTTTATATTTGTCTATCTCACAAATTTTTCACAATTATATTAAAACATATTTCAGAGTGTAAATTGCAATGTGTAATCAGTGAAATGAAGTTAACGTATTTTAATCAAAAAACTTGTTTTTTTCATCCAAAATAAAAATAAATATATTTTAATAATATTATATTTGTTATAATAAAATTAAATTTTTTATTGAGAAGTTTGAAATGCTTTCATTTGATTTTGATGGAAATGCAATTATATTAAAAAAACTTAATATTTCATTACTTCATAGGTATTTGCCATATAAAATATAGAATATTGTTTATAAATAATTTTTTCGTTTTGATGCCTACAATTATCCTTCTTTTTATTACAAAAACAGCATTAAAATCCATTTTTCTCTGTCTATACAAAACCATCATTTAGCTTCAAAAAACAACAAGAGATCTGTACAAAAAGCAGAATCAATCGAATTATAAATGCGAATTCATATATAAATACACTTTTTATGCAATTTAATCAATCAAATTTTTCAGATCGAAATATTATAATTTTTTTTTCTGTGAATTTTGAGTATAAATAGAAAAATCTTGTATAAATTATTTATTTACAACTGATGCATTATTTTCTTTTACGTAATTCTTTTGATATCAAATTTTACATCATGTAACTTTTTATATGGTGAAAATAAATGGTTAATATTCTTAAATATAATCGTTTTCAATTCAAAATAAATTTAAAAATATCTCATGATTTAAACAGAAAAAATTTTGTTATATAAAAATATGTTATTTATAAGATTTTAAATCAAAATATCTTATTTATAACTTTATTTACCGCCATAAAGTTTCACCAATTTCACTCTCAAACTTCAAAATTATATGATGGTAAATATAATTTAAAATTATATTCATTACTCAGATTTCCAATGCATATACTTTAATATTATATAGAAATATTAGTCTATCTAAATCTTTTCCATATCTCTTTTCTTTTGGATAAAATTATAATAAAAATTAGATTTCACAATATCCTTTTTATATAAAAATTTATTATCTAAAGTTATTAAAATAGTGCTTTTATTTTGTTATATTTTGTT
>CATOLK010000127.1 GCA_951801155.1 uncultured Rickettsiales bacterium
AATAAAATAAAACTTCTCTTTTTTATTATAAATAAAAAAGAGAATGATTTGTTATATTCACAATTTTTCCTTAAAAAAATATTTATAATAAATTTACATTTATAGTATATCATATTTTTTTAAACAAGTCAATAAAAATTTTATTTTTTTAGTTTTTTTTATAATATCTTATTTTTACTTTAATTTAATATTATGGTCTTTTTATATTTCACTATTTTATTAATAGATTTTATAATTTTTAAAAAATAGACAACAATAAAAATAAAAATTTTATATTAGAAAACTAAACTGAAATTAATTTAATTATTTAAAATCCCAAAATATATCTTATTAGCTATATCATTAATATTATTAATATCTTCTTTTTTCTTTTTTATATGGTCAGAATATACATATTCAGAAATGTTACTTCCATAAAAAATAATAAAAGTTTTATCAATATTAATGTAATCACCTTCCAAATTATATTTAATTTTTAATTGTCTATTAACTCTACTTGTATTACCGGATTCATTTTTTAATGTTGAATTTAAACTTTTTTCAATGTTAATTGTTAATTTACATAAATTCTCATCAACACTTTTATTGTTTGATTTTTTAAACAATAAATCAAATTTTTCATTTAAAGCATCCGTTAAACTAGAGTTGAATAATTTTCTTTCCATTTTTGCGTTATTGATAATTATTTCAACTCTACTACACTTATTTTCGAATTCTTTTGTCTCAATTAAATGAGAACAGGCAGAAAAAAATATTAGAATAATAAGTAAATATTTATTCACCTCTAATTTTACCAACTAAAAATTGTGTACCACCCTGAAGCCAAGAACCACCTTTTGTCACTATTATTAGTAAAACAACAACACCTAAAACTATAAAAGGTAAAGCCATTAACAATTGTTTTCCTTGTGCTTGCATAAGACTAGCTTGTGCTGCAGCATATTTTTGAGAATTAGCTTTTGCCTCTTTTTTAGCTTCATCGACTTCTTTTTTCTTTTTGTCTTCTTCCTCTTGTTTCATTTTATCAAGAGTACTCTGGGTTGAAGTATTATTATTGTTGTCTTTTGAAGCACTTTTCGGAGTATCAGTTACCTGTTCCTGCATAAAACTCGAAAATGAATCAGTACTATCTTCACTCATAATATTAATCCTAATTATTGTTAATAAAATTAATCATTAAAACGGTATATCATCATCAATAATTTCCTCAATAAAATCACCATCAGAATTATCAATATTTCGAGAATTTATATTAGAATTATTTTCTTTACCTAATGAATTATAATATTCTTCTTCAAAATTGTTATTTGAATTGTTATTTGATGGTCTTGGATCTAAAATTTGTAATTCACAATTAAAACCTTGTAAAATTATTTCTGTAATATGTCTATCAATTCCTTGAGTATCAACCCAACTTCTAGTTTGAATAGAACCAGAAATATACAATTTTGTTCCTTTTTTAACATAATTTTTTATAACATTAACTAAACCTTGAGAATAAGCAACAATTCTATGCCATTCTGTCTTATCTCTTTTTTCTCCGGTATTCTTATCCTTCCAATATTCAGATGTTGCTAAACTAAACAAAGCAACTTCATTACCATTATTCATAGTTCTAATTTCTGGGTCTTTTCCAACATTTCCAATTAATATAACTTTATTTACAGCCATTTTATTTTAATTTAAAATTTATAATAATTGAAATATTATTTATTAAATAATTAAAATCAATTGTTTTCTTAAATAATATCCGGGATTACCCATTATATATTTATCAACCCATACCTCCTTCATTCAAATAATATCTACAATATTTATTTACACTATTTTTATCACTACATATTATATCCTTATATATTACTAACTCTATAGATATCTCCAATATATCTTTAGATTTACTATAGGCTTTAATCTTTCTGTTTAATCTAACTGAATTATCTTTTAGGTAAGAATTAAAAGATTTCACTAAACAGGTTTCCTCCACTGTGTTTCGATAAACTTCGGTGGAACGATAAACTAAAATGATTATGTTCCAAATAACAATATTAATACAAAAAATTATTGCAATTCATTTTAAAATACTGTATACTACTATTGTATTAAAATTAATTAAGGAAATAAATTATGACAGAAAACAATACTTT
>CATOLK010000128.1 GCA_951801155.1 uncultured Rickettsiales bacterium
ATTGTAGAAAATTACAGACAAAAATAAATAAAAAGGTATATATTTATTACTTCTATTATTTAAATAGTATTAACAAATGTATGTTTTTTTTGCAATTTTTTCTAAAAAATTTTGAATATAATTGGTTAAGTAATAAAAAAACAAAGTGTAAAAACGATATTTATAGAGGTGATAATTTTGTTAAATTGACAATTAAATGTTAAGTAAAAGTTTGTTGAAGCGAAGTTAGGAAATTTATGTGGGTAAAATTAATATAAAAATTAATAACTTACTCGCATGATCCTTGCTACAGAGGTTTTTTTTGAACTAACAAATAGATTAAGAAAATATAGATTCTGTAATGGAAATATTGAATATATATAAGGATAATATAAATTAAAAAAAATTAAAAAATAAGTATCACTAAAAATGAAAATTTTATTTTAAAAAGTAAAACTATAACTAATTTATGCAATTTTTTACATTAGTAGTAATTAGTTTACTAGAATTATTAATTTTTATATCTTAATTTTTAATTGCTTTAATAACATATTTTGATTCCTATAATTAAGACCTTTTAGATAATCAAGGTTATGCCGTAAGTTGTACCTATGATTGTTTTGAGTATGGCAATGCCGGAATATACCATAATATACCCTATGACGAAGAAGTAACAAAAATCTTGCTATAGTTGAAAAGCCTAGATATCAGGAAGCGAAAGAGTATATAAATGGTATTAGCGGAGATTGTGAAAACGGTGGAAAAGGCAGTGGTGTTAAAGGACACAAAACAGCAAAACCTATTACTATTGACGGAAGAAGAAAATTTAAAGATTTTATAGATTTAAAGACTAAAGCTAAAAAATATTATAAAGATAATATACAAGGTAAAACAGTATATAAAGAAAATTTAGGCAATATTGAATTTTATAAAAAAGGCGTAGAGGAAACTATAAGTAAAGGTAATCCTAGATATATTTTTAAGGTTTTAGATATAATAAAAACTGTAGAAGTGGAAGAACCCGAAAAATCTTATAAAGAAAGGAAAGATATGGCAGATTGTTTTGATGTAATAAAAAATAAGGTAAAATACAAAGGAAATATTGGAGATGTGTTAATAAAAATTAGGAATACAAAAAATGGTAAAAAAACAAATAAAGATTTTTATATAATAAAAGATAAAGAAAAGGATTAATTAGTGCCCTTTCCTTCTCAACACGAAGGGGGGATTGATTAATCCTTTTTAGGATTAACTCAAACCCCAATCTTCTTCTCAAGAAGCGGGGCGCTAATCCTTTTTAAGATTAATTCATCGCTCTTTCCTTCTATTCACGAAGGGGAGTTAAATTAATCTTAATTAAGATTATAACACATTTTTTTAAAAAGTAAAGAGATTTTTTTGTATTGTATAGGTTCACCCAGTTTGAGACAAAAATCTCTTCTTTTTCCTTTTTATAATACTTCACAGGACTATTAAAGTCAATAGATGAATGTGGTCTTTTATTATTATAATGATTACTAAATTCTTCCAATATTAAATTAAAATCTCTTCTATTATTTATAGTATTTAATAATCTCTATTACTTAATAATTTATTTCTAACTATTCTATTAAATTTTTCCTAAGTTAACTTTCAGTTAACCCAGATAAAACTTCGTACCAACGGTAAACTAGCTATTGCAAGTAAGTTTACATAGCTTGGTGCTTATTTTCTATTCTTTCATTATATTTAGGAGATCTAGGAGGTAATACATATAGTTTTATATTAGACCTCTTGTATAAAACTATTCTTAGTTTTTATATATATTTAATAATTTTTTTTATGTCTTTCTTTTTTTATTAGGTTTGTTATTTCTTTGATTTTCCTTTATTTAAGTCATTCCAGATCAGAATTTCTTAATAAATTTGTTTATTTTGTTAATTTCCCTTTATTTACGTCATTCCAAATTAGATTTTCTTGTAAGCTTGTCTTACTAGAAAATCTTAATGTGGAATCCAGCAATACAAACAAAGTTAAATATAAAAAAATATTTTAAAGGCTTTTTATATTACAAAATATAAAAAAATTATTAATATCTTTTTTCCTATTAAAGTAATTTATTACTGGATTCCACATTAAGAATTACTAGACAATAAATTG
>CATOLK010000129.1 GCA_951801155.1 uncultured Rickettsiales bacterium
AAGCCATATTTTTTTATCTTTCGTCTTTTTTTTAAGATATCTATATAATTCTTCATCTATGCCACTTTTATCTGCAAAAAATTTAGTATTAACTAAAAATTGTACATTTTGAACGCCTAACATTATAAATCTTTTATAATCACTTTTTGATTGTGCTAAACAAATATCTATACTATCAAATATAGATTCCTTCAATTTTTTATTTATATACCAAAATTTAAACGATTTCTTTGACATTTTTCCATTTAAAACCACAATAGGACATACTTTTCTTGTTATAGTAAATAGATTTGGCCAAAATTCAGATTCCACATTAATTAAAATATTTGGCTTCCAATGTTTTAAAAATCTTCCTATGCAAAATTGAAAATCTATTGGAACAAATTGATGTATTATAATTTTATTATTTTTTATTTCTAATTTTTTTATTCTTTCAGCAACATTTTCTGCACTAGTTAGTGTTGTAGTAGTTATTAATATATTATAATTACCTTCATCATTTAATTTTTTGATTATACTCCATGCAGAATTTATTTCTCCTAAGCTTACTGCATTAAACCAAATAAGTTTTCCTTCTGGTCTATTTATTTCTGTTTTACCAAATCTTTCAGAAAATCTTTTTTTATTTTCTTTTCCTTTAAATTTTCTAATTAATAGATAAATATATATTAAAGGATAAATAATTATTAGAATTAATCTGTAAAAAAATATATTTAATCCTATTCGTATTTTTAATTTTGCCATAGCTACTCCATAATTATTTGTAAATTTGATTTTATATGATTTGCTAACCGATCCAATTCATTTAATGGTTTAGATTTGAATTTTTCAAAATTATCACCTTTTGACAACTCTATTTTTTTAATTAAATTTTTGTCTAAAAGCGAATTACAAAACGAAATATGTTTATCTTCCAATGATTCTTCTGGCATATAAACATACACTGGTTTTCCAATTGTTATTATTTCAGTTATCATAGATATAGAATCGCCAGTAACAAAGGAAATTTCACCTTCTTTTACAAAATAATAGTATGGATTTAAAAATGCACTTTTTCCCCACTTATACAAATAATAACTACAGTTTAAATTTTTTTCTATAACTTTTATATAATTATCCGTAGTTCTTCTACTTGTAGAAATTAATAAGGTACCATTTTGCTTTTTAACAAAATTTGAAATTTTTTTGACTAATTCTGCAAATTTTATTATATTAAATTTTTTATTTTTAGTATTCCCACCAACTACAAAAAAATAATATGGTTTTTTATAATTTTTCAACTTATCTTCCCAAAAATCTCTAGTTTTTTCATCTATAATAGCTGTAATATCTGGATTACAAAGAGATCCTTCGAATCTTAAAATATTATTATATTTATCCTTTATAATTTCGTCATGTTGTGGCAATAAAACGAAATCAAAATTTTTAAACGAATAATTTGGATTTAATATACTTATTATTTTTACTTCTTTTTTGAATTTTTTAAAAATATATTTTTTTAAATAAATAGCTACACCGGCTAATCGTCTTCCGGCAAATATTACAATATCCGGATATTCATCTTCTTTTAAATTAAATAAGTCATCACTTTCTTCAAAATCTATTCCCATTTTGTAAGGTTTTATACAATTTGGAATTACTATTAATTTTGTATATTCTATATTTTTTTCAATTATATCGTTACTTAATTTTTTAGCTAAAAAATCTGTTTGCTTACTGCTACCTATCCTAAAATCTTTTAATGCCCAAATTTTCATTTTTCGTGTTTCTATTGTCTGTAAATTACATTATAACTAAATATATACTACTATAACTTAAAAGTCAAGGATTGTACATTTTTGTGTACTAGTTCAACACATTTAGGAAAAACTTTCCTCATTTTTACTTTTATATTTATAAAAATATTCATAGTTAATAGATAAAAGTGATATTTTATTATTATAATAATTACTAAATTCTTGTAACGTTATATTATAATCTCCTCTATTATTTATAGTATTTAATAAATCTCTTTTACTTAA
>CATOLK010000130.1 GCA_951801155.1 uncultured Rickettsiales bacterium
ATAAAATAAATGAAATAAAAATGTTTTTCTCATTTAGATCGAAGCTTTTCAATGAAATCAAATATTTAACAAGATCAACACTACCTGATTCGCATGCTTTATGTAAAAATGTTGCATAAATACAAATGATTATTAGAAATGTCATGAGCATCAAATTCATTCAATAATATAAGATATTTTACAAGTTCTATTTCCCCACGCTTGCAAGCAATATGCAATATCATTTCATAAATAATGTTTATTTTTTTGAAATGCCATAAATTTTGTTTTCATTATAATATAATAAATGCTCATATTTTAAAATATTATAAATTTTTAAAAATAAATGGTTTTTGCTTTTACATCTATTTCATTCAATGAAATAAGATACTTCATGAGTTCAAAATTTCCCGAGTAGCTTGCAAAATGTAGTATTGTTTCATAAAATTGAATTAATTTTGAAATATCATTAAAATAAATTAATTCAAAATATCATAAATATACAATATTTAAATATCATCAAAATTAAATTATAAATTGTTTTAGATTTGATATCTATTTGATCTAAAGAAATAATGTATTTAACAAGTTCAATATTTCCTGAATAGCATGCTTCATGTAATATTGTTATATAAATTGTTATTAAATTAAAAACACCATAAGTTTTTATGAATAAAATTAAATGAGAAATAAATTATGTAAAAATATTTTTTGCTTTTAAATCTATCTGATTCAATGAAATTATATATTGGACAAGTTTAAAATCTCCTTTAAAGCATGCATAATGCAATACTGTATAATAAATATAATTTTTTTTGAATATCATTAATATTTATTTCAAATCTTGTAAAAGATTTTATTTTAAAATATTTGTATTAATATTAATATTTTTATTTGTTAATAATAATTTAACAATCTCCATATTTCCTTTATCAATAGCAATATACAATGCTACATCATATAGAATAATATAAAATTTCATAAATAATAAAAGATTTTTAACTGTATTAAAATGTTAAATTTAGAATACTATTTAAAAAAATTTGTAATTGTATTGAAATATTCTATTCAAAAATTTCATTAAAATAAAATATATTTGAAATGTTGTTAATTTAAATAATAAAATTGAATTAAAATATTTTTATGCAAATTTTACAAAATAAAAGCTTTTTAAATTTCATTAATATCTCTTGTTTTAATTTTATAGGGGATATTAACATTAATCTTTTTATTTGATAGTAAATATTTCACCATTTCAATGTTTTCTTTTTTAACTGCAAATATTAATGCTGTTTTATGAAATACATATTAAAATTTCATAAATAATTAATGTAAAAACTGTATTTGAAAAAATAATTTTAAATTGAATTGAAGTATTTGATTTAAAATTTTATTATAATACATATTTTAAAATTGAATTTAAATATTTAAATCATAATTGTATTAATATGTACAATATAAAATGGAATGAAAGTATTAGATTTTTAACTACATTTTAAAAAAAAAAGGTTAAAATTGCATTTAAATTAAAAATTAAAAACTCTATCGAAATATTTAATTTTTAACTATATTGAAATATTATTTTTGGAATATCATTGAAACAAATAATGCTAAATTCTATTTCAAATCAAATGTTAAATTTTATTTCAATTATTTACTTGTGAATGTCATTGAAAAATTGATATGAATGTAATATAAATATTTGATTTAAAATGTAATTAAAAAATTATATTTCAAATGTTATTTATTAAAGTTAAATGAAATTGTATCAAAAAATAAAACTTTTAATTGTATAAAAATATTAGGCTTAAAATTCTATTAATTTTATAAATTTTAAATTGTATTAAAACGTTTAATTTTGAATTTTATAAAAAAACCCCAATATTTTGAATTACATTAAAAATTATATTTTTAAATTACATCGAAATAATTCAATTATAAATTGGATTAAAATGAATAGGTCTGAATATTATTAAAACTATAGATTTCAAACGCAACT
>CATOLK010000131.1 GCA_951801155.1 uncultured Rickettsiales bacterium
ATAAAAGAAGATGGAACAAAGGAAGAATTATTGAATAAAGAAGATGGGTTGTTTAAGAGAATGTGGGATATGCAGAAGGAGGGAGTGATTGGAGGTGAAAAATAATTAATCTATTGCTTTTTTATAAAAATGGTGTATTATATTTTTATAAAAAACTTTGGTAAAAAATGGAAAATACTAAACAAATTTTTGCATCACAAACATTAAACAATTTAAATCAAGATGTAATTAATTTATATCAATTTTTAAAATATAATTTTAATTTAAATACATATAAAAGAAAAGAGATTTGGGATAGGGTAATAGAACAATCTTTAAATGAAGAACAAAAAAATATTTTTTTATCTGGTGAAAAATCCGACGAATCTGAATATTTAGAAAAAGAAATTATAATACCAAAATATAATGAATTAATCAAAGAAGAAAAGAGAAAAAATCCATTATTTAATTATTTTGAAGAAAATGGTATAGCTCCGGAGGATAGATTTTCACCAACATGGTTTGATAGTGTTTTTAATTTTTGGAAAGAAACAATGGATAAATCACCTTCACTTTCAAAATACAAAGTATCTCCAACCATAATTATAAATGGAACAAAAAATAATGGAGATGAAGCTGAATGGGAAAATTTTTCTAATTTTATTGAAATTATAGATAAAAATAAAGATTATATTATAAATTCTTTTAAAAAAACAATTACTGATACAAATAAAAATCAAAAAGGTTCTTTTTGCAGTACAATTCCCATTAAAAATCAAGAAAATACTGGTTTTATACCAATAAGAAGTATTTATGTAAATCCATATTATTCTCCAGTAACAACTTTACAAACTATGTGGCATGAAACAACTCATTGGATGCAAGCAATAGATAGTTCAAATTTAGATGAAAAATTTGAAATAATAGAACAAGAAAAAGAAATTGAAGCAAGGGAAAAATACTTAAATGAACATAAATTATCATATACCAGCAATGAATATAAAGATGAAATAGCTAAACTTAATAATGATAAAAAAAATCTTGAAAATAAAATTATTAAAGACAAATTGCCCAACGAAATTCAGGCAAATCTTAATGGCTCCATGATAACTTTTATACAGGCTATAATTAATAATTGTAATAATTTAGAATATATAGAAAGAGAACTAATTAGAACAACAGATTGTGATCCTTATGGAGGTTATTGTGATTTTTTAATCACAACAGAAAACCTAAAAAAACTAAAAACAGATAAAAATTTTTTTAATATATTTGTTAATAATGGTTCTATAAATTTTGATATTTTATATTCCTATACTTCAAAATTAGCTCAAAGACAGGCAGATGAAATAGTTGGGTTTATTGAAGGAGATGGTAGAATGTATATTGATGCCCTGAAAGATGAGGCTCTTATGTCTAATGAAAATAATCCAATATTTAAAATAAAACAAAAAATGCAAGAATATTGGAGTAATAATCCAGAATCAGAATTAGAAAATTTACAGAGAGAACTGCATTATTTTAAAAAAACGAAAGATTTTGATCATTATAATTATATAATAGATAAAATAAGTTTGCAAAGTTTAAATTTGGCTAATAAAGGTTTTGGGGAAGAAAAAAATATGAATTTGTCGGTTGAAAGGGACTGATATTACTTGATTTGTTAATGAAATCTTTAAATTATTAATACAAATAAATTATAATATATATTATAAGTTGTATATTTTATTGACACGTAAAACTTTAAACTTATTTAGATTAAACAGAGATGTTTTTATAGTTGAAGGAATTAAAAATCATACAATATACGGTTTAGCAAAAGGAAAACTTTATCACATAGATGATGAATTCTTAAAGTTTGTTAGAAAATTGATATATAGTCCTAAATGGAACTTTGAAGATCATTTTATAGGAGGAGATAATATAAATAAAAAAATATTAAATAATAAAACTAAAGTTAATAGATTAAATAAT
>CATOLK010000132.1 GCA_951801155.1 uncultured Rickettsiales bacterium
TATAGTTTTATGCAGGAAGCCTAATAAAGCTGCATTTAATAAAAAATGTTTTGTGTAAGAAGTTTATTATTTTATAAAAATTTAATTAATATTAACTCTATAATGATTTTTTTTCCCAATAGATAATTTAAAATCAATCAAATCTTCAGCTAATTTATAAAATTCATCATTTATTTTTTCATCATTAATTTTTACACTTCCAGCTTTAATAGCTCTTTTTGCTTCACTTTTTGATTCAAATAAATTCATATTTTTCAATAAATCAAACAGTAAAATTTCATCTTGTTCTGATTTTTTATATTCTAAAATTTCTAAATGTTCAAAACTATTATTTTCAAAAATTTGTCTTGCTTTTTCTAGACATTCATTAGCTACCTGTTCTCCATGACAAATTTTAGTTGCTTCATAGGCAAGAATTTTTTTAAGTTCATTAATGTCTTTATCTTTTATACCTTTAACTTCTTCAGTAGAAAAATCAGTATAAACTTTTAAAAATTTAATTACATCAGTATCATTTACATTTCTAAAATATTGAAAATATTCAAATGGATCTAACATATCTTCATTAGTCCAAATAGCATTACCTTCGCTTTTACCAACTTTTTTTCCATTAGCATCGGTTAAAAGAGCTGTAGAAAGTCCTAAAACTTCTGTTTTTTCTCCTTTTTCTACTTCATTATTTATAAACTGTAATCTTCTGACCAATTCAACACCAGCTACTACATTTCCCCACTGATCTCCACCACAAAATTGCATATTGCAACCATATTTTTTATATAAATAATAAAAATCATATGATTGTAAAATCATATAATTAAATTCTAAAAAACTCATATGTTCTTCCTTTGATAATCTCAATTTTACAGATTCAAAAGACAACATTCTATTTACAGAAACATGTGGACCTATATCTCTTAAAACATCTAAATAATTTTTATCTTTCCACCAATCATAATTATTAACCAAAATTGCATCAGTAGGACCATCTCCAAATTTTATAAATTTTGAAAAAGATTTTTTTAAACCTTTTATATTTTCCTCTATAGTTTCTTTGCTTAACATTGGTCGACTTTTATCCTTAAAACTAGGATCTCCAACTAATCCAGTTGCTCCTCCCACTAAAATTATGGGTTTATTACCACATTTTTGAAAAAGTCTTATCATCATTAAAGAAAATAAATGTCCAACATGTAATGATTTTCCAGTTGGATCTGTTCCCCAATAGGCTATAACGGGTTTATCGTTGCAAAGTTGTCTGTCTAGTTCGTCTATGTTTGTGCATTGGTGTATAAATCCTCTTTTTTCGCACTCTTGTAAAAATTTTGATTTAAACATATGTATATTTATATTTTATCTTATTGGGTGGATTATCTAATTTTTAAATTAAAAGTCAATATAGAAATAATTTTTGTATAGATTTATTTGGTTTGAGATAAAATCCTTTTTTCTCTAATAATACTTTATTGGATTTAAATAATCAATGAATAGATATGATTTTTGCTATTATTTACACTATCTATTAATAATTTATGCATAATTTATTAAAAAAAGAGAAATTGAAAATTATAGTGAAAAGCATAATTAGAATCAGAAAATGCAGAATAATATTTGTAGTGTATTTTATTAAAAATAATTTAATAGACTTCCTGTATAAAATTATTCTTATTTTCTATATACATTTAATAATTTTATTTTTTTATATCTTTCTTTTTTTTATTGGATTTGTTATTTTTTTGATTTTTATTTATTTATGTTATTCCAGATTAGATTTTCTTGTAAGCTTGTCTTACTAGAAAATCTTAATGTGGAATCCAGAGAATATAAACAAAGTTAAACATAGAAAGATATTTTAAAGATTTTTTACATCATAGGATATAAAAAAATTACTAATATCCTTTTTCTCTATTAAAGTAATTTATTTCTGGATTCCAGATCAACAATTTCTAAGCAA
>CATOLK010000133.1 GCA_951801155.1 uncultured Rickettsiales bacterium
TTTCTTTTTTTCCATTATTTCTGTGGAGGTGGAAATTTCGAGAAATTTAGAAATAATGAATTGCTAATAAACTAGTTTTGTGGTAACGGCCTTTTAAAAATACTAGAAAGTAAAATTAAGTTAATAGAACTAATTTTTATAAATTGTTTTTAAATAAAATTTGACAAATAAAAATATATATGATATGATAAATTCATATTTAACTTATTAGCATTAATTAAATTAATGAAATTATCAATTTGTAAAAATTTTTTTTTAAGTTTTTTATTTTTTTTTAAACATATAGTATTATTTATTTTAATAAATACTTTTTGTTATTATTTTTTTAGGAAAAAACTATATTTTTTATTAGTAAAAGCAATTTATGATAGGGTTGAACCAAATTTTTTTGCTAATAATAATTTTATTTTAAACTTAATACCATTTTTTATAGTAACTACTTTAGCTATAATTGTGAAAGTGGGTTTTTATGTAATAGCTTTAAACAATGATAAGGAAGAAATAGAAAACGATATAATTATATATTTTTCAGATTTTTTTAATAATTTATTTTATTTATTTTCTGGTTTATATATTTTTGTATTTTTATTTTTGTTTTCTTTGATATTGGTTATTCCAGGAATAATATTTTTTACCTATTGTCCATTTTTTTCTATGTTTTTAATTGTAAGAAAAACTAGAGACAATAAAAAATATGGACAGCTAGAAGCAATTTCAAAAAGTTTTTCCATAACAAAAGGACAGAGATTAAAATTATTAATATTTGATAATATTATAATATTTTCGATTTTATTCTTTGTTTTTAAATATAGATATGGTATGATTTTGGTTGGTGGTTATAATGTTATGATGATTTTAAGATTATTTTTAATAGATTTTATTATAATTTATATTTTAAATATAGGATTTAATTTAGAAAAAATAGAGAATGAATATATTGCAGAAGTTGAAAAAAGAGAAAAAGAATCTAAACTTCAACAAATAAGAGGAATAAGTAATATTTAATAAGATATGCAAGAAATAAAATATAATTTTTTAGTTGATAGTCATTGTCATTTAAAAACAATAGAAGAAAGAGGCTTGGACTTAAATTCTATAGTTAATAACTCTAGAGATTTTGGTGTAAGAGTTATAAATAATATTTGTGCAAATATTGAAGAGGCTAATGATGTAATTGCAATTACTGAAAAATATGATAATATTTTTTGTTCTATTGGCCATCATCCAGAAGAAACTGATAGAAAAGTTATTAAAATTGATGATTTGCTGAAATATGGAAATTATAAAAAATTGATAGGTATAGGAGAAAGTGGATTAGATTACTACTATAGCAGTAAAATTGATAAGAATAAACAAATAGATAATTTTTTAATACATATAGAAGCTGCGAGAGAACTACAATTACCTTTAGTGATACATTCTAGATTGGCTGATGAAGATATGAAAAATATATTACAAACAGAAATGAAAAAAAGAGAATTTTCCTTTGTTTTACATTGTTTTTGTTCCAGTGAAGATTTAGCTATGGCGGCTTTAGATTTAAATGGCTACATTTCTTTTTCTGGTATTTTAACATTTAAAAATGCAATTGAAGTACAATCAATAGCAAAAAAGATTCCATTTGATAAAATTCTAGTTGAAACAGATGCTCCATATTTAGCACCCATTCCCTATAGAGGAAAAATTAATCAACCAGCATATACAAAATTTACTGCGGAATTTTTAGCAAATTTATTAAATTTAAAATTTGAAGAAGTACAAAATTTAACTACCGAAAATTTTTTAAGATTATTTAATTCTAAAGGATTGATTAAATTTTCTATTTAATAGTTATAAGTTAATCATATGTATTTATTATTTTATTTACTATAATTTATCAAATAAAAGACAAAAACAACATGTAATTTCAGTTATTTTGCTTAAATTAGTTTTATTTACTTGATGAAATTG
>CATOLK010000134.1 GCA_951801155.1 uncultured Rickettsiales bacterium
ATCAGAATTTAATTCTATTTGTTCTTCTCTATAGTCTTTAATATTTTCTGCTAATTGTCTTAAAATATCTTCTATTCCTTCTTTAGATAAACTAGATATTGTATACACTTTACATTTTGTTATATTTTCAAGTTTTCGCTTTTTTTTCTTTAATTCCTCTTTATAAATAGAATCAATCTTTGTAAGCGCAACAACTTCATTTTTCCCACTTATATTATATTTTTCATTTTGTAATTCTTTTTTTATAATATTATAATTTTCAACTATATCTTCAGCTGTAGAATCAATCAAATGTAATAATGTAGCGCACCTCTCTATATGTTTCAAAAATCTATCTCCTAAGCCCTTCCCTTCTGAAGCCCCTTCAATTAATCCAGGTAAATCCGCAATAACAAAATCAAAATTATCAACTTTTGCAATTCCCAATTTAGGTTCTAATGTAGTAAATGGATAATCAGCTATTTTTGGTTTTGCTTTTGTAGCTATTGATAAAAATGTTGATTTTCCAGCGTTTGGTAATCCAACAAGCCCAACATCACAAAGTAATTTTAATTTTAAAATTAAATCAAACTCTTCACCAATTTGTCCGGCATATGCTATTCTTGGTGCTTGGTTTGTTGAAGATTTAAATTTTACATTTCCAAAACCACCCTTCCCTCCTTTTGCAATTAAAACTTCCATATTATCTTTATTTAAATCATAAAATAAAGTTCCATCAGGAAAAAATATTTGCGTACCTATTGGTAAATCTATAAAAAGATCTTTACCACTTTTTCCAGTTTTTGAGCAATTTTTTCCATTTTCACCATTTTCAGCTTCAAAATCTTTTTTAAATCTAAAGTCTATCAAAGTATTTAATTCATTTGTACTTCTAAATATTATATTTCCACCCTTCCCTCCATCACCTCCATCTGGACCTGCTTTAGGTCTATACTTTAGTCTTAAAAAACTAACTCTTCCATTTCCTCCGTTACCAGCTTTTACATGAATTGTTGCTTCATCTATAAATTGCATTTTTAATTTATTTTGGTGCCCCAAAGAGGATTTGAACCTCCACAATCTTGCGATTATTAGCATCTGAAGCTAACGCGTCTACCAGTTCCGCCATTGGGACAAATTAATAATTATTATTAATTTATAAAATATTTTGTAAAATACAAGAGTTTTATTTATAAATAAATGGTATTGTAATTTAAAAAATTTATAAATATCATTTTGCTAGCTCTAATCTAATTAGAAAATAAAATTCCTATCTGTAAAGACAAAAAAACAGAAAAATTAAATATTTGTATTAAATTATCAATAAATATTAGATAAAAATTTAAGAAGATTTAAAGCTATTTTGATGCAAATTCGAGATCTGTGATATCAAAATTTCTTAGATTTAATAAGTAAGTTAAAAAAACAAACTTTAGAACAATGATTTTTATAATAAAAAATAAAAAAACATTAAGAATAAAAAATTATATCAAAAAACAAAAATCAAAGTTAAATTAATAAATTCAAATATTTAATTAATTGTAGTTTTTGCCTAAAACTTTGCTTATATTAAAAATATACTTAATTTGTAATAATTTATTGTATAATACATTTACTAAAAAAAACTTATTTTGTACTTATTTTTCAATATAAATATTAATTTTAAATATTTTTAAAATTAATTAAAAAAGTTATATTTATATTGATTTTATTGTATTTTAGTAAAAAAATCAAAATAATGGTTAAAATTATTAAATTTTTTTATAATTTTTTGAATAATTTCTAATTTTTTAGAAAAAATATTTTTTTAAATTATAAGCTTTAGTTTATTTTTTTCTTGTTTTTAGCTGCTTTACAAAAAAAAACAGCTATTTTAAATAAACCTTTATTTTTTAAAATTAATATTTTATAATATAGTTGTGATTAACAAATATGTAATACTATGGAAGAAAATTTAAAT
>CATOLK010000135.1 GCA_951801155.1 uncultured Rickettsiales bacterium
ATTTTATATGGATTTCCTATTTTATAATAACCTGTATAATTTTTTGGTTTTTTATTATAATAATTTTTATTATCATAATCATTCATATTATTATTATTATGATTATCTTGTTGTTCATAATTATCTATATTATAATCCATTGAATCATTAATACAATTATAACAACAAGTACAATCATCACCAAATCGTCTATTTTTATAATAATTTATATCATTTTTTCTATATCTTGTTCTTGCTTCATAATTAGTTTCTCCACAAGATACACACATAAAACAAAACATGTATAATAAAATATTTTTACTTATCTTCGTTGTTTTTAGCATATTTAAA
The DNA here is from genome assembly GCA_951801155.1 of uncultured Rickettsiales bacterium. Lineage (GTDB taxonomy): Bacteria > Pseudomonadota > Alphaproteobacteria > Rickettsiales > UBA1997 > CATOJU01. The sequence continues at coordinate 331 of CATOLK010000135.1, forward strand.
CCATTTTGAATCATTATAATTAATTTCTAGAGCATTATAATATTTTATGTATTCTTTTTTGTAGTTAATATGTTTATATATAATATACATTCTATATAGAATTTCTGGAGTATAAATAGATATAGGATAATTTTCCATTATATTGTTTAAATGATTGATTGTTCCAATTAAATTATTATTTTTTATATAAAATTTAGCTATATCCAGTTCATTTTTTACTGCATATTCGTTTAAACTATTTTTAAAATTTATTATATCTTTTTTATATTCACTATCTTTATATATTATAAAAAAATTATCTATATCTTTTAAAGTTTCTTTAATTTTCATTAAATCTTTTTTATTATTTTTTTGCAATTGTCTATATTTATTTAATATTTCTAAATAATACATATACTCAAGATAATCATCCTGAAAATTTATTTTTTTAAAATTTTCTATTATTGTTAAAGAATCTTCAAACTTATTGGATTTATAATAGGAATAGGCTGCCATAATAATACTTTTTCCGGCATACGGTGTAAATGGATATAATTCTTCAATTTTTTTAAAATTTTCACCAGCTATTGAATAATTTTTTTTATTAAAATCTTTCATAGCTCTATTATATAAAATTTCAGGTGAATTTTCTTCGATTTTTTTAATATTATTTGCACAACCATCTAACAACAATAATGTTGATAAAATAATTATATATTTTTTCATATTTATATTAATAATCTTGTTCATTAATTTTATTAGCTTGATCATTAGCGATTAAAGCTTCTATAATTTCATCTAAATCTCCTTCATTTGTAATTTGATCTATTTTATATAAGGTCAAATTTATTCTATGATCTGTAACTCTATTTTGTGGATAATTATAAGTTCTTACTTTGTCAGATCTATCACCGGTTCCTACTTGTTCTTTTCTATTAGCTGCTCTTTCTGCATCTTTTTTAGAACGTTCAATTTCATAAAGCTTAGCTCTTAAAAGTTTCATTGCTTTTTCTTTATTTTGATGTTGCGATTTTTCTTCCTGTTGTCTAACTGTTATACCAGTAGGAATATGAACTATTCTAACGGCACTATCTGTTGTATTTACACACTGCCCACCTGGACCACTAGCTCTACAAACACTAATTTCCAAATCTTTTTCATCAATTTTTATATCTACATCTTCTACTTGTGGTAACACTGCAACAGTAGCGGCAGATGTATGTACTCTACCTTTTGATTCAGTTTCCGGAACTCTTTGAACTCTATGTCCACCAGATTCAAATTTTAATTGTCTAAAAACATTAGCTCCAACGACAGAAATTGTAGCTTCTTTTACGCCACCTAAATCGTTTTCACTAATATCCATAATTTCAAATTTCCAGTGTTTTTTTTCTGCGTATTTTTGGTACATTTTAAGAAGAACGCTAGCAAATAAAGCAGCCTCATCACCACCAGTTCCAGCTCTAATTTCAAGAATTGCATTTTTCTCATCCGCTTCATCTTTTGGTAAAAGTAAAATTTCCAATTCTTTCTTAATTAATGGAAGTTTTTTATTATTTTCAAAAATTTCTTCTTCTGCAATTTTTTTAAATTCAA
>CATOLK010000136.1 GCA_951801155.1 uncultured Rickettsiales bacterium
TACATTTATATTTTCAGAGACAAGCTCAATATAATAGAAATGGAAATGAGCATTTTTAACAAACATAGATTTATAGAAAACTTGATCAATTTTTTACCCAAAGCAAATATGTCATAAATATAATTGTATTTCTTAATATGTAATATATATAATTAAATTAAATTCTAAATTAATAAACAAATAAAAAGATATTGAAAAAAAACTTTTTTGTTTTTTTGGGAAAATTAATTAATTTTCTTATATTTTATAGTAGATTTGTTTTAATCAAATTTGTATATTATTTATGTTTAATTCATGATTCATTAATAATACAAAACGGCAAGTTTTTATTATATTAATTGAAATCTGCTCAACAAAGCTTATTTTTGTTATAATGCATTAAAAATGAGTAATCTCTGAATATATCAATTCAACATTTCTACAAGTAGAATATTTATTTTATTATTTTTTTATTAATTTTATTTATATTTTTATTTTCTACATTATAAAATATAAATCAAGATAAAACTATTTTATTAAAATTTTTGTAAAAAAGCATGATTTTATACACATTTTTAAATATTTCTAAAAAAATCAGCTGTAAAAATATAGTTAAGATGAATAATTCAAATTAAATATATCTACTAAATATTTTTTTACTGGTTATATTTTATTTCGACTGTCAGTTTTTTTGATATTTTGTTATCTTTATACTTTTTTATGGAAAAATGTAAACTTCAGAAAAAATGACTAGTTTATGTTTCTTTTGAATGAAATTATAAACGGCTTTACTAATTTGTAAAACTTGTTTTAAATTACTCTATTTAAGTTGAAAACCACCGAAACTCAAAAGGATTGAATCATTATTATTCAAATCAATTTTTTTAGACCAAGATGAATATCACGGTAATACTGATGTTGTAATTAATCATTTTCAGCTTCTAATTTTAAGCATGTTATCCCTTCAAGATAAAAAAGAAAACGATTAAATTGTTTTTCATATTTTATTCTAGGAATAACTGGTAGTTTAAGAGCAAAAAGCTTGATTTAGCATTAATCAAATATATAGCTCAATGGAACACAAATAATATCTACAGAATTTGTGATCCGCAAAGTGTTATTTATCTAATTTCAAACTATGATAGTGGTCGTCCAAAAGTAGTACCTGTTTCAGATGATATTAATGATTATTATATTTTATTTCAAAAACACTTTACAAAATATGACTTTTTGCTAAATTTCAAATCATAAGCTTTATCAAATTCACTAAATTCAATAAACAAGTTTAATTAATCGATTTTTATCATATTATATAATTATATAAAATTGAATAAACACATTGAAAAAATTGAATATTTTAATTAACTACTTCATTTTTATATAAATATAAATGACAATTTACCAAATAAAATATTTATAATGCTAATTCAGACTATACTATATTGTATTATTATAGTAAAATTAGTCTGGGTAATTCATATATCTTTTTACAAAAAGAGATCAAAATATAATAAGATGTTATTATAATGAAGAATTAATATTTCCTCTATCTAACTTTTATTTATACTAGAATAAAATGGAATCGACTAATTTCATTTTTCCTTCTTTTTTGACTTTTTAGCGGATACAAAAAAGTTTGATTTTCTCGAAAACTGTCAGTCAAAATACCACAATTTGTCTATAATTATTGTTCACTACTGATGATAACCATAACCTATAAGTTTCATAAGATTTAACAGCTGGTTAATTTTTTTGTCCACTTCTCTATCTTTTAAAATATCCTAATATTTTATTTGAGCCAAATTAAAAAGATTCTTATTTATTATGTTATTTATAATTAATATACTGTATTAAATAATTTTCTACTATCAATTTTATTCAATTATAACATTAAAAGTATATTATTAGTAATT
>CATOLK010000137.1 GCA_951801155.1 uncultured Rickettsiales bacterium
ATATTCCAAAGAGTAAACTTTAAATTTTTATCATAATATTGGTTTTGAATTATTGGTTATATCTTTCAAATATAAAATTCCATTTTCTTCAAAAGTTTCGATATCCATTATTTAATCAACTTAATTTATTAATTCCCATTCCAAAAAATTACAATCTCTACCTTCCTTTATAGCTTTGGTTTGGTATTTAGTTTGCACCCACCAATTTGGAGATTTTTTACAACTATCAAAGTCAAATAATTTCTTAAATTTTCCATTTATCTCAACTTTTTCAATAGTCCATTCTAAATAACTTTCAATATCAGTGGCAAAAAATAAATGTCCTTTATTTTTTAATTTTCTTGCAATTAATTCTAAAAATTCTTCATTTATTATTCGTCTTTTATTGTGTTTTTTCTTTGGCCAAGGATCAGGAAATAAAATATACATCATATCAATACTTTTATCTGTCAAATTCTCCAACAATAACCTTGCATCACCATTAAAAATTTTAATATTTTCTAATTTTTCCTTTTCTATCGAATTTAATAAATTTAATATACCTTTTATATAAGTTTCGCAAGCTATATAATTAATATTTTTGTTATTTTTTGCTCTTTCAAAAATACTTTCACCATAGCCACAACCTATTTCTAAATGATTAATTTTATTGCAATCAATTTTATAATCTAAATCAATTGAATATTTTGGCAAAATATTTTCTATAGTTTCTTTTTCATTTTTTAAAACTCCTCTACTATTTATTCTACCGAAACTTCTTACATTTTTCCTATTATCTAAAATAACCATACTTATATTTTATAATTAAAATTAACATAAATAAAGATAAATGGATAGTATACAATTCCATTGATCTTCTTGAAATTATTATACATAAATTATTAATTATTTTTATGCAAGTGTTTTTTGCTGTTGATATGGGTTTTATTTTAAAATTATATAAAATGTTATATAAAATAATATATACAGTTGTTAAAATTATAGAATATTTTATATTAAAGTAAAAATTAATAATTTGATATATTAAAAACATTAAAAAAATCAAAATTGTATTTATTATATCTTTTTTATTCTTTGTTTCTTTAGAAAAAATTCTTCCACAAAATACAAGCATAAAAAATCCAAACCCATATTCAATAAAAAAATTACCAAAATAACTTAAAGGTATTATCAAAATAATTAGCAAAATAAATAATTTATAATTATCATAGTAAATATTTTCTATATAATTTGTTAAATAATCTGCAAAATAAAAGCACCATAAAATATTTAACGGTAAAGCTTCTTCTATTCCTAACAAAATAAATTGAATAAATGAAGTTAATATCGCAAAATATAAAGTTTTGGTATTTGGTTTTTTGTTTATTTTTAAGCTTGTTCCATATAAAATAGCATAAATTATTATAGTTATTCTTCCAATTAATCTTAAAAAAACTAAATTATATAAAAAATAATAACCTAAATGATCTATTATCATTGTAAAAAATGCTATTGTTTTTAATAAATCATAAGAGTTAAAATCTCCGTATTTTGAAATTTCTTTGTTTATAAAATTGTTGATTTTGTTTTTTAACATATTTTTAAATTAATTGATAATAAAAGTTAATCAAAAAAATGATATATTAATTTTTCTTTCTGTCAAGAATTTAGTAATTTATAGTATATTATACTAATTAATATATTAAGGTACAATACAAACAATTTATTTATTAGATCTCCTACATAAAACTATATTAAAATATCAATAATGTAATATTTGAATATTTTTAAATTTATTTATTTTTATGATTGTTTATTCTTTGATTTCCTTTTATTTATGTCATTCCAGATTAGAATTTCTTGATAAACTTGTTTATTTAGAAATTCTTAATGT
>CATOLK010000138.1 GCA_951801155.1 uncultured Rickettsiales bacterium
ATATTTTTATATTTGGTTATTATTTTATTTTGATATTTTATGCTATATTATATATATAAATTTGTAATAAAAACTATTTAAAGCATTTTCCAATACTATCGAAACTAATATTTCAATGACTTTTAACTTTTTCATAAAAATAAAAACAAGATAATATTTAGAATTTTGCGATTGATATTTAGTAAAAATAATATATTATTTAATTATATATATAAAAAATATATTATTTAATTAATAATGATAATATAATAACTAATGTCATTACAAATTTTGTAAAATAGTCAGATAAATTTTTAACTTTTTCAATACAATTAACTAAATGATATCTTCTTATTTATCAGTTCATTATCACTGGGGAAATCCCAGATAAACGACATCCAAAATATACTTAGGCCCAGTTCCTTTTTAATATTTAATCAATTACTACTTTCATGCTTGGTGATCAGAATTATTTTTTATTATTGATAATTTTTTTCAAAAGCATACTTATTAATGGCAGGAGTTTAAGGATTTATTTAAAAGGCTTTCAGATTTATAAAGTTTTAAGAAAGATGGTCAAAGATATCTTTCCGATACAATCATTCCAACTTTTTTAAGAAAGTCAAATATTATTAATCAATTTAATTATTGCTATTTATTTAGTTTTTTTTAACAATATACTCTTTTTTTAATATTATACTCTTTTTTTTTAATTTTATGTTCATAATTCTTTTCTTTGCATTCTCTTGCCTTTTGACAAATTTTCCACCTTTGTGTTCTAGGAGGCATTTAGAAAAATGAAGTGTTTTTGAAATATACGTTAACACATATTTTTCAATTCAACTTTTTAAATAGTAATTGAAAAATTGATTTGCTTTTTGAATAAAAAGATATTCAATTTTTTGGACTTCATTTTTGTTTTTTTAAATATTTAAATATTAGTTTCTGATAAATAAAAAGCTAGAATTATACTTTTTTTAGAATGCTAATATATAACCACATATTTGGTTTAATTTGTTTCGTTTAATATCAATGGAAATGCGCTATATTTTTATAAATATTCATTAAATAAAGAATATCTCTCTATCAGGCTTTAGATCAACAGACATTGTAAATCATATTTCAATAATTTTTAATAAAAAATCAAAATTGAGAGACTACATAGATTTACAAATTCTTAGGAAAATCGGTTAATTTGCAAAACTATGTCCTCTTTGAATAATAAGTTTTTCCCAGCAATATCAATAATAAACTTTTGTATGAATGAAAATTTAAAGCTTGATAGAGAGATATTATAAAAATATTAAAAACAAAAATGAAAAAAAACAAATTATTTTTATAAAATTTGACAATATCGGAAAAATCTTGTTTTTCATAACTTCAAATTATTTTTTAATATTTTTTTCGTTTCAAATGTGATATTCATCCTATTTCTATTATATTTGCCAGTTAAAATTTAAAAAAAAATTACTTTGATTTTTGGTGATAATTATTGGTTGAAATGATTTTCGTCTTTTTTTCGCATAAATTATTTATTATTTAGCTTAATATATATTATATTACTTAATATTAATTAGAAAACAATTTTTTTTAAAAAAAAATAAAAAGATATTTTTATTTTTTAAAAAAGATATTGAATATTTTTTTCAATTATTTTCAGATTATTTCATTGAAAAAGCTCAATTTATTCACAATTAAATAAATTAAAAAATCTTAATATATAAAATTTATATAATAATATAAATATATATATATAATATAGCATTATATGTAAACATAATATGAACAATAAATATATAAATGTCTACAATAAAGCAGGAAATATTCATTTATACTACACCCTTAACAAAAATATATTTTAAATTCAATGTGTTAACTCAAATTTTATTTT
>CATOLK010000139.1 GCA_951801155.1 uncultured Rickettsiales bacterium
TGCAAAAATTTTTCATTCAATAATCAAATAGTTACCTCCATTCGACATAAATTCATCTCATTTAATAATCAAAAAAAATACAACACCAAACTTCATCTACCTTCATAATTTACATTATTAATACAATACAGTAATACCTCCTTTCATTATTAATATATAAAATTCTATTAAACCTCGTTTGCACAAAAATTTTCACAAATTCTAACATTAAAGCTATACATTTAGACAATATATTAAATTTATCTCCCAATACATCGTTACTCTACTTGTTACAGACAAAAATGCTATCCATATTTTTTTTACTAATTAAATCCAGATTATTTAATTAAATCAAACATGTCAACCTATTTATTAAAAATGAGCTTGAGTCATAACAATTATTTTTAGTTTATTATTTTACCAATCTTTTTTTTAACTTATTAATTTTTTATAATTTTTTTTTTCTTATTATAATAATATAGTATTTTATTTAAATTGACATTTATTTTCTTATTTATGTAAATGAACGTTCTATTTAGTACAAATTAATTATTAATAATATTTTGTATCGCGTTTCAAAAGTAAATATTTTTACATATATATATATAATTTATTAATTAACAGATATAAAAGCTTCAGTTTAATTTAATAACAAATGGCGCCAAAATTGAAGCAGATAATGCCGCGCAATTTATTCAATAAAATGGCGCGCAATTTTAAATATAATGAAAATGGCGGGGAAATTTGAGAGAACGAATAATAATTAAAATAAATAAAAATATTTCGGTTTCCTTTTCAAAATTTAATTTTGCAATAATATAATATTATTATATTTACATAATTACTTAGAATTTTTCAATATATTTAAACTATTTGAATTTAACAAAAAAATATAATTCATTTTTCTATGAAAATAAAAGAAAACAATATAAAAAAGAGAATAAAAATTATTATTTTCTTACTGAATAATATTATGAGCTTTATTTAGAAATTTGAGGGATTTTGAACAAAATACAATAAATTTTATTGTGAAAATCAAATCTCAATTAAATACAATTAAAGTATAGTTTAATCGCCTAAATAAATATATTTTAAATTTTAGACTGATTACTTTTAGCGTCATTGGAAAATCTTGAAAATAAGATTATGTCCACTAAACTTGACCTCTTATTTTTACATTAACAATTGAAAAAAATAAGAGATAACCTGCCACTAAAACAAAATTATTTACTTAATTTTTCGATTATTGTTTATATAAATGAAAAAAAGAAAAATTAATAATTGATCAAATTTTCGAATTTTTAATTTGATTAACAATATCATTATATAATATAGCATACATTTAAATGCTTAATCTTGGAATATGAGCTTTTATTGACAATTATTTTTAGTAAAAATTCACATTATTAAAATGATCAAAATCATCGAGTTTGGATTTATGCTTTGAAATATCGATAATAAAAATCTTTGGCAGCTGGATATCATAATTTATCATGTAAAAAGTTCCAAAAATATCTTGGTCTAGAGAAATACAAGTGGAATTTATATGTTAAAAAAAATTAACGTATTTTTTTTATAAATTGAATATAAAATCATATTTTTTACGATTATTTTTAATTCAAAAAAAAAATAAACCTTTGATTTTCGCAAACTCACTTTTTTTTTGTACGTTATGGGTATATTTTTAGCATCATTTTTTGAATATGGATCCAATTATTAAATTTGAAGATAATAAAGAAAAAAAAGAGATGAATTTACGCGTGATTCGCCGAACATTTTTGGATTATTATGTTACAGATTATTTAGCTGTTTTTCCATGTTGTAGTGTTTATCAAACCAATAATAATGAATGGCAAAAATGCGACATC
>CATOLK010000140.1 GCA_951801155.1 uncultured Rickettsiales bacterium
TATACAATTTGTATATAAAAATGGGATGATAATATTCTGAAAATACATCTTTTGTGAACAAACATTACTTGCATCTATCGAAAATAGCTGTGATAAAGTTTTCATCGTATCGTCGCTAATCTTGAAAAAAATATCGTTGAGCTCTTTTAAATTAGCATATTGTAAATCTTGCACTTGATTGCTTATTAATAATTGGTTTTCCATATTATTATTAATGTTGTTTTGTAATATTTTTATATATAAAAATTAAGAAAGATTTTCTGAGAGCACTCAATTAATTGAGTAAAAATTATTAGAAATACAAGTTTAAGTATTCTATTTAAAACATTAAAATACTCATCAGCATTTATAATTTATTTATTCGTTTGATTTATTTAAATGAAAAAATAAATATCAACGAATAATATTTTGAAATAATATTACCAAATGGTATATTGAAAAAAATTATCACCGAATGGTATATTGAAAACATCACCGAATGGCGTTAAGAATTATAATTTTGTAGTTTTAATGATATCGAATATATTTAATTATTTTAATGTATAACAAAGAAATAGATTACAATTAATTTTGCAAATAATAATTATAAATAATCTTTTTTTTAAATATAATAATGGATGAGAGAGTGAATAGATTTTATTATAAAAATATATCTTAAAAAAAGTATAAGTGTTCTATCTACAATTTGAACTCATAAATAAATATTAATAAAAATAGTTCAACTTCAGAAATAATAAAAATATATAAAAATATTCATTAGCATTTATTCACAATTGACTTGATATTAGTGTTGGCTACAGCAATTAAAATGGAATGTTGCATTTTTTTTTAACTTTAAAAATAAAATCAAATTCAATTTTTGTTTTTAAAATATCTTTTAATATGAAGTATGAATTCATATTAATATTTAGAAATATATTATACTATTAATTTTATACATTATATTATGTAAATATATTTCCAAATCTACTATTTATCAAGATATATATATTTATCAATTGAGAAAATCATATTTTGAAAAGTTTCAGAAATATTCAAAAGATATTATATTATTAATAGTAAACGTATACTATACATTTAATTCATAATGCAAAAATATAATAGTATAGCCAAACATATTAATTAATTATTTTTCAAAAATATAAAATATAATAGAAATAAATAATGTTTTATGGTTATGAACTAGCATTATTGGGAATTCGTTTTAATCTATTTTATTAATAAAATATCGAAGAAAAAACCAAATTAAATAACAAAAACAATACAAAAAACCAAATCCAACATAAAAAATAAATCATGATGTTTTATTTAAACCTTATAATTTGCCATAAAAAAAGTTCATCGAATATATTGGAATTAGTTGAATTCGTTTTTAAATAGCATTTTTTTGAATTTTTATTTTTGAATAATAGAATATAATGAGTTTAATATAATTTAATTCAATTTTTATTTAAAAACAAAGAAAATAAATATTCCACAATAAATTCATTCCTTAAAAATATTTTTTTTAGGCACTTAAATATTCTTAAAACAGTAATTAACATAAAAAATTAGTTTTGTATTGTAAAAATCACTTATATTTTGAAAATATTTCATTTTAATTATTTATTATTATAAAATTGCTTAATTTTCATTATATATATTAACAATGATAATAACAACTTACCGGAAATTGTTATTTTGTTTCATTTTAATTTTATTTTTCAATATTTGTATTTTACCATACTAAATATTTTTATGGTGAAAAGTGAGAATTTTTTTTCCTGAAATTCAGTAAAATTGAAAGAAATTTT
>CATOLK010000141.1 GCA_951801155.1 uncultured Rickettsiales bacterium
ATTTTCTCTCACGACATATGGAAACTTCACAAAAAGTTCTCCTATTATTTATATATATCCTCGCTTCTAATCATTTTTCTTTGTTTATATATGCATATAAATATTTAATATAAATTTTAACATCTAATTTATTACTGTTATTATAAAAAATTGATATTTTCATAATACTGATTATTTTCGATATCTGAGTAATAATTTTAAAATAATTAATTTTATTAAAAAAAATAGATTATATTTTCGTAGTATAATCTATCAACAAACTGATTAATAAAGTTATAGAAATAAATACCAAGATATTATAAAAATAGTCGTTTTTTTGTATTGAAATGACGATTTTTTTCGAAATTTTCCCTAAATTTGTATATGATATTTTGTTAATTAAATCATCAAGCTATATAAATTATATTGCTTTGATAGTTAATAAATCTCTCTTGTGAATTTTGAGAAAAATGATGTTTCTTTTTTAAGTAGCTGTTACATCAATATGTTAATGGATGCCAATATACATTTCAAATATAATTATTAAAAAGACAAATTCTATACATAAATAAATTTCATTTTCTATAATTTTGATTGTAAATTTGGATTTTTATATTTTTTAGATTTTTACTGCAAAATCTAAAATATACATTAATTTTCTTTGTTATATTATGATATAATATAAATTTATAAGATTATAATTTTTTTACTATAAATATATAAAATTAAATATTAATATTTAAAAACGAAAAATAAAAATATAATAAGATATTTTAAGATTTTATAAATTTGTGCTAAATAGTGTTCGAATTGGTCAAATATTTACCTTTTTATGCATGATTTTTTTAGCCTTATTTGACCTACCTAAAATCTAGATCATTCAAATATATATTATATTGAATTTTTTATTCGCCTAGATAGGCCAAGTATTTTTACCTTATTTGACCTATCTAAAATCTAGAATTCTGAGTAAATATTTTACAATTTTACATTATTAAAATAGATATATAATTAAAGAATCGAACTAATTTCTGATAACTTACGCTATTTCCCAACCGAACCCGATTTACAAGCATTAAAGTATTATAGAGACAAGTATCTATCACTTCCAGAAAGATGTACATCAAGGGATGCAATTGTACAAATTGCTCTTCATTATCTTAGTACTTTATCACAACATTGGACAAAATGTGCTATTAGATTATGATTAGAGAGTATTCCAGCTGAAATAATAAAAATCTGTAAAAATCAATTCACACTTGAACAATTTTATCAGACTAATTGCTGGAAATTAGCAGCATTTTTGAAGGATAATGCACCTACAATTATTCCAAATATTTATGGCTCTAACACTGGCACAAGAATAAGAAGTCGCCAAATTAATTATTAACAAAATCATAACTTTACGCAAACATTAATTTCTCAGAATTGAGATCATCCCTGATTGATAAAGCCAAAATTAACCTGACAATTTCTAATCTATTTTTTTTTTCATAAAAGTATTTAATTTATTGAATATATACATGTAAATATCGAAAAAAATTAAAAATTTACAACTTCAAAACAAATATAACATTCGGCTTAGTTTATAAATAAACTTTTTCATTTTATTAAATATATCATGAATGATTTTATATATAACAAAAATTTTTAATACAAAAAAATGTTTAAAATGTTTTAAAATTATCAATAAATTAAATGCAAAAAGGAATTTTCATGTAATTAATAAGATATAATTATTTTTATTTTTACTATTTGAATAGATTATTCTTTGAATTCTATATTTACCT
>CATOLK010000142.1 GCA_951801155.1 uncultured Rickettsiales bacterium
CTTAAAAAATTATCATTATTTAATAAGTAATTTATTCCAATTCCATATTTTTCATAGATATCATTAATAAAAGTTAATTCTAAAAGTTTATAGTATTTTATACTATTATAGTACGATATATTAAAAAATATAAAATTATTTATATCACTAAAATTTTGATATTCAAAATCAGCTATTTTTAATTTTAAATATATTTTATAAAAATAATTTTTATCATCATTTATGTTAAATTTTCTGGATAAATTAAATATATCATTATTTTTATCTAAATATTGTTCGAATCTATTTTTATTTATTATACCCTGTTTTATATATCCTCCAACATCTATATTATTGTTAAAAAATTTTTCATAAAAATTAATCTCATATTCATTTTTGTAAATACTTTTATTTGAATAATATTTTGCATTAAAATTTATATTGGCAATTGCTTTACTTTGAATTATTAGAAATAATACAAAAAAAACTATTAATTTTATACGTAATTTATACATATTTGTGTGATATATTTTTTATAAAAAATAAATTAATTTTTGAAAAAATCAATAGATATTAGGTATTGCTAAGTTTTTATACCTTTTAATCTAACTTATTTGTATTTATTTTTTAATTTCTCGTAATTTATATCATTTTGTACATATTCACTATTTCGACAACAATTTCTTAGTGATTTATCACTTAAAAATTGTTAATATGGAATCCAGCAATAAATTACTTCAATGAATAAAAAGAATATTAATAAGTTTTTTATATTCTATAATATAAAAAACAAATCTAGTCTGTAATGACATAAATAAAAATAAAATAAAGAATAATAAAAATAATAAAGTTTTAATCTTTAAAAATAATAAAATCTATCATCGAAATAGTAAATATATACAAAAGTAACAATTTTTTTATTATTATTCTCTTATTTTACCACCTGTATACATATCGTATCAATTATTAAAAAGTAAATAAATAAACAATTTTTTATCAATATGTTGTAATTTGTACATCTTTATCTTTTTCTTGTTTTTCCAATTCACTATCCAAATCATTCATACTATCAAGAATACCAATATTTTTTTGTTTTTTTAATTCTTCTCTTTTTAAAATACAACCTTTAAAATCATCTTCACCTATTAGATTTTTTATTTTATCTTCATCTTCAATTTCTATATCTGGTTGAGAAAATAATAATTTAATCTTTTCTTTTTCTCCTTTTTCAATAGCACAGTGTATAGGAGTATATCCATCTTTATTCTTTTCATTTATTTTTATATCTGAATGCGAAAGCAATAACTGGACTGTTTCTGCATTACCATATTTAACGGCATAATAAAGTGGAGTTTCATTATCTTTATCTTTTGCATTTATATCTATATCTGGTCGTGAAAGTAATAATTCAACAATATCCATTTGTTCTTCATAATCGCAAATAGCCAAATGAAGTGGACTATCAAAATTTATTCCTGAATTTACATTTATATTTATATTTTGATTAGAAAGAAGTAGCTTAGTTATATCTTTTTGTCTAAGTATAATAGCTAAATAAAGTGGATTACGATGAAATTTACTACCAATATTTACGTCTATATCTTTACGAGAAATAAGTAATTTGGCTATTTCTTTATTTCCTTTTTCAATAGCTAAAAAAAGTGGATTAATACTTTCTGAAAAATATGCAGGGTTATCTAATTTTACATTTACATTTATTTTTTCACTAGAAAGAAGTAATTTAACCATATCTATTTTTTCTTCC
>CATOLK010000143.1 GCA_951801155.1 uncultured Rickettsiales bacterium
ATTTATATTAAAAGATTAATAACTTCCACTAAATTATTTACAATTACTTCTAAATCACTTTGTCTTTTCATATAATGATCAGCATCTTTGATTAAAGTAATTTTTGAATTTTTACTTTTTACTTTTTCAATAAATTTTAATGGAATTTTATAATCAATTAAAGTATCTTTCATTCCATGGATTAGTCTAATAGGACATTCTAAACCAATTGTTTCTTTAGTTAAAAGACTATACTTCTTTCCATCAAGCCATAATTTTTTTGTAATATTATTATTTAAATTTCCTTCTTTATCTGGTGTTTTTAAAATTATATCTTTATCGAAATCATTTTTTTTTACTTTTGGCTCTACAGATTCTGTTAAATAATCAATTGCAGAAGAAATACCAACAATTCCTTTTATTCTTTTTTCATAATTTAAAGCAGTTAAACAAGATAACCAACTTCCCATACTTGAACCTAAAAATATCAAATCTTTTTTGGAACATTTATCAATTATATTTTTAATATTTTCAAGCCAATCTGTTGTAGTAAAATCCTCAACTTTTCCACTTGAAGTTCCATGCCCTAGATAATTTAAGGCTATAAAATGAATACCGTTCTCTTTACAAAAACTTTCAAAAAATTTACATTTATTACTACTTATACTACTATATAAACCATGAAAATATACTAAATCAAATTTATAATCAGAACCATTTTTTACATTTTTGTATGTTATATATTTATTTTCATCTAAAATCAAGCGTTCTTCCATAATTATTTTTTGACTAAAGTTAACATTTCTCCACAATATTCATTAAAATTATTTTTTTATTAATTATTTTCCAATTATTATAATTTATTTCAGGAAAAAATTTATCAGCCTCTCCATTATAATCGATATTTGTTAAATATAATTTATCAATTAAATTATTTTCTATAAAAAAATTATAAATCAAACTACCACCGCAAACAAATAATTCAGTCTCTCCTTTACTTTTAGCGTATTCTATAGCTTTATAGGAGCAATCAAAAATTTCACAATTTTCTTGTTTTTTAAAATTTTTATTTGCTGTAATAATCAAAGTCGTCCTATTAGGAAGAGGTTTTCCTATCGATTCAAACGTTTTTCTTCCCATTAATATATGATGTCCGGTTGTTAATTGTTTAAAATTTTGTAGATCATCTTTAACTTTCCACAATAATTTGTTATTTTTTCCTATTTGGTTTTGATTACCTTTTGCAACTATAAGTGATATTAACATAATTTATAATATTTAAATGGTGCGGCCAAGAGGACTTGAACCTCCACCCCTTGCAGGACAACGACCTCAACATTGCGCGTCTACCAGTTCCGCCATGACCGCTCATAATAAATATTATAGAATATAAATATTTAATTTTCAAGTGAAATTTAAAATTTGTATTAGTTTATATTGTTTAAATAAATTTAAATTATTTTTAGTTATCATTTAACAAGATTGAAAATAATATGTTCACACAAGCAAAAAAAGAATATTGGAAAACTTAAAATTCTTTTAATAAACCCCTTGTATAAAACTATTCTTATTTTCTATATATATTTAATAATTTTATTTTTTAATAATTTTTATTTTTATATTTTTTTTATTGGATTTGTTAATTCTTTGATTTCCCTTTATTTATGATTCCAAATTAGAATTTCTTAATAAACTTGTTTATTCTTTAATTTTCCTTTATTTACGTCATTCCAGATTAGATTT
>CATOLK010000144.1 GCA_951801155.1 uncultured Rickettsiales bacterium
ATTTTGCATGTGATCATTTTGAAAAGGATATGTGAAATGAAATTTGTTTTAAAAAAGAAAAATTTTTGCGCAATTTAAGCTTTTTATAGAAACTGAAGCTTTTTTTATATTGGCCAAAATATATATTTCATGATATATTTTATATTATTTTATCAAATGTATATTAATGAATTTTAAATTTATTTATATATTTTTACTGGATATTTGAAAAGATATATTAATTTTTAAAAAATACGAATATTCTGAAAATAAAAAACACGTTATATTTTTCAAAGAAAAATTATATTTGATAAAATAACGATTTTATGTTATTAACTGGATAAAATTATATGTTGTTTTATTTTTATATTTTAATATATTAAATAATAATATAATAAAATTAATATTTTAAATTATCCATTTATTTACCAAAATATAAATAATTATAAAATACTTTTTTTTTGAATTCAAAATTCATATTTGAATGTTTTTGAAGATTATTTTTTGAAATAAAGATGTGATATATTTTATTGAAAAAAATATCAACTTGAAATTGTTTTTTCTCAGGTAATATGAATTATTTATTATATATTAATCTTTATATAATGTTTATATTTATATTAATATATTTATATGCTATGGGTATATTTATATACTTCATTAATCTTTTAATAATTAAAAAAAAAATTGAAAGAGTTATATGATTATTTTTTGAATGTTAAAAATCACATGATAAATTGAAAAAAAAAAGTGATATAATTTCTGAAAGTGATATGATGCATATTATAACCAAAAAAGGATTTGTGCTTTATATTCTATTGCTAATATTTAATTAAAAACACAAAGGTAATTAAGGGTTTATTGAAAAGATTAATAGATTTTATAATCAGATATTTCAAAATGTTATATGATTTTATTTTCAATACGACTTCACCTTTCTCAACTATTGAAAAATTGCTTTTTTATAAATATTCTTATTTTTAAAATAAAAATGCAATTATCAGTATAAAGCATTTATAATAATATTAAATATATTATAACAATAATAAAAGCTATATTTTATGTATTATATATATAAATATGCGAGATAAAATGATTTATAATTTTCAATAGCATAAAATTATCTCCTATTGAAATTATTTCTTAAAATTATTTCCTATATATCCAAATATATCTGTAATTAAATCGAAAAATAATTTTTAATATAAATATATGACAATATATAATATGCAAATAAATTTCAACTAAAGAATATATCTTTTCAATCATCTTTCTAGCTTTGTTTTTATAAAAGTGATATAATGATATGATATGTTATATGATTAGTTAATCTATTAAATATCAAGACGAATCTAATAATATTTATATTTTAAATATACTAGAGATGAAAATAAATCAATATATTAATTTTTAATCTTCACTTTTTTGGGTATTTGGAAAAATATTTATATATTCATTTTTCAAAAAAGTAAAAACATATATATCTTTAAATAAAAGCAAAAATCCCTAGCATAAAAAAGTTAAAACATCTGAATAAACACAAAAAATATTTAAATAAGATATAATATGATAATATTCAAAAATGAGCCAAATATCACCAATATTCATTATTAAACTTGAAGTCCCAAAATGTTAAATAATTTATGTTTTTATATTGATACATGTTTAATAAAAAAGAAAATAGCAATAAAAATGTAATATTGCCTTTATTTAATAAAATAAAATAAAAGTTTTATTATAA
>CATOLK010000145.1 GCA_951801155.1 uncultured Rickettsiales bacterium
TTTTAACCACAAATTAAAAATATTATAAGCCAATTAGCCTTTTTTAATATTTTTCAATACTTTACAAAAGGACAACCGCTCTATTTATTTAAAAAATAAATGAAGTAGATATGTGTACAAGCTAGTTTCTTCCAATTATTATTCTATTATATCCTTCTTTATTAAAGTATAGTATTACAAAAATATCATACTAATATAATTTAAAAATTTAAACAGTTGTTTTTAAGAAAAATGCATTTGATTTTTTTATATTTTTTGACTACAAAATGATCGTGCCATTCAAAAAAGTAAAAATAAAAAAATTACATAATATGGGAAGATTTACATTATTAAATAGACAAAAATGGAAAAACAAATTTAATTATCTAAATTAAAAGCATAAGAACGTATAATAGCATTTTAACTGAAAAAATTTTAAGATAAGAATTTTCAATAAATGGAAGAGTTTACTTCTAATAATTTAATATGGCTTACATTTCCCATATATACTATAATTTTTATCCTGAATATTTATATGATTTATTTTTTCAGGAAATAATAGTTTTTCCAGGAAAAAATGTGGAAGGCAGCTGAAATTTCCGGAAAATCCATTTCCGGAGAATATAATAGCATATTTGTTAGGATATTTTTATGATTGTAATAGAACAAAATAACCTTAAGATTATTGTGTAAATTATCTAAGATAAAGTTATAAAAATCGATTCCATATACAATTTATTCTTCTCATAAAGCAAAAATTAAGAATTTGTTTAAAAAGAAAAAGAAATTTAATCGGCATATTTTATAGCAATTGAATTTTTGGTATACACTTTGTATTGAAAATTGAAAATCATTTCCATTGCTTGCTTTTTTAATATAAGTTGAAACGGCATAAGTTCCTTATCAAAGTCTGATGATATAACTTCCATCAAAACTGCAATTCCTTTGAAATTTACGTCCATTTATATAAAAATAACAATAAAAAATTTGACCAAAATTGCATTCAAACAAATTGAATACTTCATACTTGAGGTGAAAATTTGACCAAAAAAATTGAATACTTCATACTTGAGGCGAATTTTTAACCTTAATATAAACTGAGTTTTTCCTTTGAAAATAATATATTTATCTCGAAAATATGTTAATTTTTTTTGCTAAAAAATATATAATCAAACAGATTAAAGATTTTAATGTTTCTATATATATAAATAAATTGATTAATCTCTTTTTATTACCTAAAAAATAAAGCTTTATTTTTATAAATTAGTATTTCTTAAAAACTGTCGAGCAAAATTAAAAAATAATTCTATAATTTTTGTTTTGTAATACATTAATATTATATAATATATAATATTTGATGAATGATGGAAAAATATAAAGATAAACATAAATTTTTCTCACAATATTTATTTATTTTTAATTTGATCCACTATGGAAATTTGTATTTATCAAAACCATAAAAATCATCCATACCATATATAGTGATTAAATTATCAGATTCGATAAAAAATTTCATTTTTTTAGAAAAATATGAAGAATTTATGCTTATCTTTTGGCTCTTTTTTCCCTTATTTTAATATCTAATTTATCATTTACAACAAGTACTAATATGCAATCTACAACAAAATTTGATAAATATTTATTTTTTTCTAATAAAAAGAGTATTTTAACTATTTCATAAAATTTGGTCACTTCACCTTTTACACATATACTAAAATTT
>CATOLK010000146.1 GCA_951801155.1 uncultured Rickettsiales bacterium
ACTATTCGCATGATTTAATAAAAATTTTCATTTTTATTCAATTTTTTTTTACTAACCGCAAATGAACTAATTTTCGTGTAAACGTATAGTTTATTTTATTATCATCCTCTCAAATATTTTATTGTAAAACAGAATTGAATGGAAATTATATTTTGTTCATTATTGAATTATAATTAAGATTTATTAATTAAAAGATTATAAAATAAGATTTTAATTTAATTTAACATACTTTTAGATACTAATATGATCTCAATTTCCTCTTTCACAAAAAGATATCAAAGTTAAAATCATATCTATGCATTTAGATTCTTCAAAACAGTAGAAATAAGATTTTTTAAATATAGTAACATGCTAAATGAGCTTTTATTATGTACCAATTATAAGATTTGAATATATAAAAAAAAACATTCTTTTATTTATTTAATAAAAGGCTCATTTATATAATATAGTATGGCTAAAACATGACTGATATTTAATTTAAAAACAACTACTATAAATATATAAAAGTTTGATTAAGAAATTATTAAAATTTTGATAAGTCTATAAAGTTGTGATGATTAAACCTTCAAAATATTCAAAAGTTAAAAAGTATAACTTAAAAAATAGTTTCGTTTTACATAATAATATAAAAAAATTGTGATGGAAGAGAATGCAGCAATATATTCAATACTTGTTGCATTAGATGCTGATCGTTTTGTCACGATGTGAAAAGTCAGCTTCTTTCATTAATCTTCTGAATTCTTTGTTTGTGAGAAATAAAAATAAGATTTTGATATATCATAAAAAATTTCCTTTATTATATTTAATTTTTGCTCAATTGCAATTCTATATTTTTATTAAAGAAATTGGTTCGATTAGATATATATACGTTTTTTTTTTTAATTCTTATTATTTTTTTTACAAAACAACCTAAATAAAGTTTAAATTTGTGTTACTAAAGAACTAAATCAGTGCCATGTTTTATGCTGTAATAGATATTTTAGTATCAGTCATTTTATTTAACTATTTAATTTTATACTTTTTAATATATTTGCTCGAGGTCATTTTTCATTTTCCATAGTTAGCAGTCAGACTAGTTAAACACAAAAGTAAATTTAAATATTATTTTTTTATTCTCCATTATATAATTACCGTTATCATTTAAAATGTTACAAGCATAAGAAAAACATATTTTAAATATTACAAGCTTGATAAAAATATATTTCTTATATTTGTGAAGTTTGGTGAAGCTTTAGAAGAAGATTGATACATATAATTTAAAGAATGCTATGGATAATTTGAAGAAAGTCGTTGATAATTTGAAGATTGGGGTGGATAATTTAATATTAGTGTTGGAAAGATGAAGAATCTTACTGGTTAATTAAAAATTATTGTAGATCAGTTGAAGATTGATTCCGATAAATTGAAGATTAGCGTGGATAATCCGAAGATTTTTGTGGGGGAGTTGAATATCGTTGTAGATAATTCGAAAATTATTGAAGTTTAGTTGAGGATCGATGTGAAGGATTAGCATATATTTATTTATTTATGTATTGAAAAAATAATATATTTTTTAAAAGAAATTCTATGAGTATATGAAAAAAGTATTTTAACACCCTTTCAAAATGATCTATACGTTTACACCAAAATTAGTTCATTAAAGGTTATTTAATTCTTAGTATTTA
>CATOLK010000147.1 GCA_951801155.1 uncultured Rickettsiales bacterium
ATTTAAAGGGTATTAATTTTATGGATGAAAATCAGCAAAGTATTAATTTAACATTTTTTAATTTAAATAAAAATATTGAATTAAATAAAGATTTGTTTTTATTTAAAAATCCAAGGTTATATAAAAAAAGGAAATAAATATGTATTCTTATCTATCAAATTCCCAAAAATTGGCTTTTGATGCAATTATGGATGGAAAAAATGTTTTTGTAAGTGGATCTGCCGGTACTGGAAAATCGTATTTATTAAATTTTTTAAAAAAAGAATTGGAAGGCAAAAATTTGCAAATTACTGCCACTACTGGAATTGCAGCAATAAACATCGGAGGAGTTACATTGCATTCTTGGGCTAATTTAGGGATAGAAGAATATCCAATAGAAAAAATAGCAGAAAAAATATTATCTCCGAGAGGAACAAATACAAGAAAAAAAATACAAAATACGGATATTCTTGCTGTAGATGAAATTTCAATGTTATCAATGGAAACTTTTGAAAAAGTGGACAGATTATTGAGAATAATAAGAGGTAAAGATGAACCTTTTGGCGGAATACAACTAATACTTTTTGGAGATTTTTTTCAATTACCACCGGTAAATAGTGATAATTTTTGCTTTGAAAGCGATGTTTGGAATGAGGCTGAAATACAAACTATAATATTAAAAGAAATTTTTAGACAACAAAATGCTGATTTTATAAATCTTTTAAATCATTTAAGATATGGTGTTATAGATAAAAATGATATAAGTTTATTGAAAAGTAGATTTAACTTGACTAATAATGGTGTTATAAAACCTACGATTTTATCAACTCATAATGCAATAGTGGAACAAATAAATAGCGAATATCTTAACAATTTAAGTACAAAAGCGATGGACTACGAGGCAGAATTTGAAGGAAAAGCTGATAAAATAGAAATATTAAGAAAAAATTGTATAGCAAAAGAATTCTTAACGCTAAAAGTTGGCTGTCAAGTAATGATGTTGAAAAATACTTATCAAAAGGAAGGAATTATAAATGGCTCAACTGGAATAGTAGTTGATTTTAGTAGTAAAAAACATTATCCTATAGTGGAATTTGAAAATGGTTCTGAGTTGACTATTGGCCCGGAAACTTGGGAAATAAGTAGTTTTAACCATAATACTGGAGAATTAGAAGTTTTAGCAAGTATGGAACAAATTCCGTTAAATTTGGCTTGGGCTGTTACTGTACATAAATCTCAGGGAATGACTTTGGATAAGGCTGAATGTGATTTGAAAGATGCTTTTGCGGAGGGACAAATTTATGTTGCTTTGTCTAGGGTTAGGGATATAAGTGGTTTATTTATTAAAAGTTTTGATGTGAATAAGGTTAAAGCTAATAGGAAGATTCTGAAGTTTTATAAAGAATATGAAAAATAGAGGAAGAACAATTTATTTTTATTACATCTTTAATAATGGAATTATTAAATAAAATTATTAGACCTCATACATAAAACTATGTTCAAATATCAATAATATTTAAATATTTTTAAATTTATTTATTTTTATGATTATTTATTCTTTAATTTCCTTCTATTTACGTTATTTCAGATTAGATTTTTTTGTAAGTTTATCTTACTAGAAAATCTTAATGTGGAATCCAGAAATAAATTACTTTAATATAGAAAAAGAATATTAGTA
>CATOLK010000148.1 GCA_951801155.1 uncultured Rickettsiales bacterium
ACGATCATCATTTTGACCATACCAAATCCTTAGTAAAATATTTTTTGATTTGATTTTAATGAATTTTTTTGGGAAAATGCAATCTATCCCCCAATTTTCATATCACATGTCAAAATGGGGGATAAAATGAATTTTTAATTTATTTTTTTACAAAATTACAATTTATCCCCCATTTTTTTTAAAAATTATGATTGAATGAATTATTTAATGGATACTTATGGTTTATCTTTGAAGTATAATTACATTATACATATTTAAAGAGTTTATACATAAAATTTTTTAACTCTTTGATTGATAGAAATAATATAATTTTACATTATATACAATAATAGATGAATCAATAAAATACTGTATAATTTTAACTTTTAATCGTTTCATTTACATGATTTACTGCTTTATTCTGAATTTTTCCATTTAATAAGAAAAATTAATAATATTTTGATTTGTTTGTTTGCATGCAATGATGAAAAATTATATTTTTGAATATAACATTAATAATAAACACTATATTTTGAGTTAATTTGCGTTTTCCTGCTTTTGGTTTTGTTTTAATGGAAAAAATATAAACGCATTTTCAGATTTTTTTAAAAAATCAATTATTTTTAATTGTTTTTTGGAATAAAAACACTCAGTTTATGTATTAAAAAAGTATTAAAATACAAATGATTAAAAAAATTGTAAATATATTAGATCTAAAAACAATATTTGTAATTATCAATTTTAATTAAAATACAGGATATTATGATTATTTATAATGAAAAACATGTTAAATACAATTATACTTTGAAAAAATAACGTTTATGTAATGCTATTTTTAGATTAGACAGATATAAATAATATTATTTGAAGAAAGTGAATATTATAAGTTTATTTAAATTTACATAGTATAATATAAACAAATAATATGAATTTAAAACGTTTTATGATATTTTGAACTACTATTTTATTCGTTCGATCTTTTTTTTTTATCACGCTTGAGTGATAAAATATAAACAGACTATTTTTGAAAAGATATATGGTCATCATTCTAACAAAAAGTTTGTTTTATTGACCAATTATATTCACAAATCTAATAAAAATGTAGATAATAAGATGATAATTATGAATTTTGGATTTATATAAAGATTCAATAAATAGTAAAATTTTGACGTAAAATGGCATAGAAAAACTCTTTTTATATGGTTTAATGTTGTATAATGATCTGTAAAATGCTGAGTTTAAGATTAATAAGATATTGATATTTTTATTTTTCTTTTGTTTGTGAGTTAAGTATATAAAATATATTCGTGTATAGAGCGATTTCATATTCCGTATTTTTAAAATATAGTTGTAGCTTTCTTTTTGAAGAATTGAATTGTCGATATGATAAGTTGTTTGTTTTTGCTGTAAAATTGGTTTAATCAATTGTAAAGCACCTTTAATAATTTTTATTAATTAAAGTATGTGATTACTTCTTAATATTTGAGTAACATATAAAATTATATTGGAGATGCATTTGTCACATTCCATAAAAAATGGCACCAAAATTGTCTGTTTTACTTTGTTTGATCAAATAAATGATTTATTTAATTGTAGTAGCTTGATAAACATCGATTTTTTATAAAATACAATCTATCCCCCATTTTTTACAATTTATCCCCCAAAAATTTCTATTC
>CATOLK010000149.1 GCA_951801155.1 uncultured Rickettsiales bacterium
GTGTGATAAATTTTCTAGATTTTAAATTAAGTATTTCATCTTTCTGATAAATATCACATGCTAGTTCTTTTACAGCATATTCTGTAATAATAACTGTTTGGGGATTATTTTTGAAATCAGTAGGACTGTATCCAATGTATTTTATAATAGATGGATGATTTATCATTGAAATAATATTAATTTCGTATATGATTCTAATAATAATCAATTATTATTAATATTTTGTGAGAAAAATTTATTAATATAGTGCGGACTGATTAAGTTTTAATGCATTCTTTAAAAAAAGTGTTTTTTGAAAAAATGGCCCTAGATTTTGGGATAAAATTATATTTTTTAATTAAATAAAGAATATTTTATCTTATTTATATGTTTATATCAAAATCCTACTTCCAAATTCTAAGATAATAAAAAAATATTATATAACAAATCAGATTTTTTCAATTTTTTAAGAGAGCCAATTGAAAAAGTTAATGAAGTATCTAATATTTTTTATATTAAAATTGAGAGATAGAGCAGGAAAAGAGAGTTTAAAAAAATAGATTCATAATAAATTCCATTTATTAATAAAAATTCTAATATATAATTAATAAATCAATAATCTAATCATTTATTGATTTTAAAATCCCAAATTTTTTCAGCTTTAGAAAAGTATTATGTAAATAAACATCAAATAATTTCAAATTATAAGAAATTTAAATAATAACATTTAATAATATTTATTTTTATAGAAAGATATTCTCGTTAATTAATAATATGCTTTTTGATAAGTTTTTATTTTGATATTTTAACTTTTTGACTATAACATGATATTTTTGAATTAACTTTACTTTATTTTTGAATACTTGATAAATATTCTTTATATCTTGAAATTATATAGTAATATTTTAAAACAAAGTATATTTATAAAATATAAAACCAATTGTAAAAATAATTTATTTGTTATATTCTAAAATCTAGGCTAGATATTTGGTGAGACATACTCTAAATTTCTTAAATTTTTAAACAGGAAAAAATTTCCAACAAAAATTTTATCATGTAATTGGCAGCTTATTTGTGGATAAAAATCTGTTAGAGTCATATATATATATATGAAAAGATGATGTTGAATGCCATATCTCAGATTTTGAAAATAAAGTGAATTTTAAAAGAAGAATTTATATTATTTGATCATTTTTTATTTATATTGTAGAAGAAAAGCATTATTTTTAACAAAAATACACTGAGAAATAAGCAATTTATTAACAATCACATTTCTAAGGATTAAATAAGCAATTGAAATATTTCAATTTTATTTCAATTTTTTATGATAACATTATGAAAAAGTTGTTTTCAAAAACTAGCAGTTCAGAATTTTATTCAATCATATAGAATTTCAATGATTAGTTTCAACTCATATACAGACTACATCTCGCCAGCCGCTGTTTGTCTTCTCGCAACAATCGTTCTACTCATATTTTTTAATTATTATGGAATGTTCAAATTTCCATGGTTTGTTAGTTCTTCATTATTGATTTACGCGCTTGTTGTTGTTTTCATGACCTTTGGATTACTTCCTTACGATATTTCAAATTCTTTATTTGGCCCACCAGACTATGATAATCGAATATTAAAAATAGTTATTACATGCCTTTATTGGGGCACATGGATAT
>CATOLK010000150.1 GCA_951801155.1 uncultured Rickettsiales bacterium
TTTCAGCGATTTTGTTCCAAATTAATAAGATTAAGCAAATGTTATTAAAAAAAAATATATGCTTCTTTTATTATCTCCTCAATTGAAATAAAATTGCTGCTTTTATTATTATGAAAAAAAAAAAAGATTTTCTGTTTAATTTTGATACCAAATATATTTTTATTCGTATTCAATGCGATTTTTAGATGAGTATTACAATTATATCATATTTGATATAACGATTACTTTTAGTCTAAGAAATAAAAAAAAATAGTTTTGGTTTCCATAAATTAAAGCTTTTATTTGATAGTTTTGAGTGAAAATAATTTACTATAAAAATCATATAATTATATTAAGCAGTTAAAAATTTTAATATCTGCATATACAAATACAAAGATAAATAAAATAAAAGAATATTTCCTAAATCTATATTAAAATCCAATTTTTTAGTATATAATCAAAATGAAGAATTGTTGACAAATGCTAAAATATGTCTAATTATTTCGCATTTTAGAATTGTTTATTATGTAAATTGATAATTTATAAATTCAATATCCTCAACAATAAAATATGGTAAAGTGTAAAAAATCTTTTCTTAAAAAAAAAAAAAGTAAACTAGTATATCGAACAAATGAAATTAAATAGCCCATTAATTCCATTAGGCCATATATAAAATAATATCATTGTTTTATATTTATTATAAGTTAAAATAATATTCTAAGAGAATTATTAAAAAAAAAAAACCCAAAAAAATGGGGAAAAAAACAAAAAAAACTAAAAAAAAAATAGTTTTTTTTGTTTTTTTATTTGTATTGTAACCTAGAAAACCACCAAGAGAATTAAAATCAAATAAAAAGCGAAGATGAGAAAAAATGAGGAGGGAGAAAAAATATTAGCCAGCCCAAATCTAGGGATTCTTTTAAAAAAATAAAATAAAAAAAAGCAAGGTTGGCCAGTCCTCATTTTTTCTCATCTTCTTTTTTAATTTTAACTCTCTTGGTGTGTGTTGTTCGGGAGGCTAATATTTTTTCTGAAAAAGTGCATTTGGTCGTTTAAAAAAAATATTGAAAAAGTTATTAATAATTCAAAAAATTTTGTTGGACGTTTTTTTTTTTTTTATTTTCTATTAAATATAATTTGTGAGCCTTAAAAAACGTAAAAAATGGGGAAAAAAACAAAAAACTAAAAAATCTATAAAAAATTTCATAACTTTTTAGCTATTCAAAAAATATATTATTGTATATAATCTAATATACATAGTTTTTGATAATATGTTCATATTATCTTATGGTAAAATTATTATGTATTGTTTGGCTCAAACATTCTAATATTGAATTGCATCGAAAAACTAATATAAGTATAAACTTAACCTTTTTCTTTATATTTTCTGAATGCTGTTTTTTTAATTGTCAAAAAGTTATGGTTAGAAATTTAATTGTGAAATTATTAAAATGAGTATACAAAATAGATTTACTAGTTAATCATGATGAAGAAATAAAGATGTCAAAATTTCAAAAATTAGATAATGATGAAATTACATTATATACATAAATGAAATAAATTAAATTACTATTATTTTAAATCAATTTTTTTTTGAGCAAAAATATGAGAGAAGAACAAAATATAAAGGGATTATTGAATAATTTTTTCATATATATA
>CATOLK010000151.1 GCA_951801155.1 uncultured Rickettsiales bacterium
TATATATTTTTTCTTTTTATTAAAATAATGAAGATATTATTTTTAATTTTTATCATGGACATTTTTTTTTAAATTTTGCATCGTAACTTTTTTGATTGATTGTATGTCTGTATATTAGAAATATTTCTATTTTGATTCATTCATTATTCATTGTGCTATTTTGAGTTTAGTTAAAATAGCAAATCTGACACTCTAACCGTTTTTTAAAAAGATCTTTTTTATCTAAATTCTTACTAAAAATTGATATTCTTTTTTGGACCAAAGATATTAAATATTTTTATATATTCTTATGGTAGGTTCATTTCATAAATAATTTGTTTTGCTCGAAATATATTTTTTTGAATTTCAGGGCAAATTCCTCAAATTAAGAATACTCACCGTAACTTTTTTATATATTATATATAGATCATTAATTAACAACATATTATTTCATCTACCAAAAATTGAAGGAGTTATTTTTCATTTAAATTTTAAGATTGCTGAAAATGAGCTTTTTAGATTAAAATTTATTCATAAACTGAGAACAAATCTAATTAATCTTTATATTACACCATTTTATGACTATGTATATATGATATAACTAAAAATATTTTAACTGCATTGAAAAATTGAAATCTATATCAAATATAAGAATTATCAAAAATTCATATCCTTTATTGGGTTATATTGCTCATTTTCATTACAAAAACAAATATATTTATCTCATTTCATGTATTGGCAAAATAGAATAATGAATTTTTTATTGATTTAATCAAATAACTAAATACTAATCATTATTGTCAATATTAAGAGAAATTTATTATGTAATTAATCATTTAAAAATAAAATAGTACACTTTATACTTAGAAATATTTCAATTTTTGAATAAATAATTACATATTAAATTATTATCAAAACAGTAAAAAATAAATATTTCAAATGTATATAAATATATAATTAAATCACTAATTAGTAATCTAATTGATTTATTTTATTAAAATTATTAAAATATTATTTCTAATTTTAAACATAAATAATATTTTTTAAAAATTGCATTGTAACTTTTTATAAGAGATGATTGTCTGTATATTAAAACTATTTTTATTTTGAATCAATTATTACTAGTTAATATATTAACGCTTATGTAATATTACACTTTAACCGTTTTTTTTTAGCTTATTTTAAAAAATCTACATAATATCATGATTTATTTTATAAACCAATATTATTAAATTTTGTTATAGTTTTATATAGCATAGCAATTTTTTAAATTTGATTTCACTGACAAAATATATTTTTTCGAATTTCAGAGCAAATTCCTCAAATTAAAAATACTCACCGTAACTTTTTTATACATCATATATAGATCATTAATTAGCAATATAATATTTTATTAACTAAATATTGAAGGAGTTATTTTTCATTTTTCTTTCTAGTTTTTTCAAATAATTGATCTTATATTTATATACACCTTTAAAATGTATTAATAATATATTAAAAATATATTTTAAATTAAAAACATATTTTATTCTAATTTAAATAAAGATATTATAATTTTATTTCATATCGATATTTGTGAATGCTCAGAATTATTTCTCAGAATTTTATCAATTTTTTTCCTCTCAATTTAATGCGGATCCACCATAACTTT
>CATOLK010000152.1 GCA_951801155.1 uncultured Rickettsiales bacterium
TATATGATAATTTTGTTAAACAATAATAATCATATTTTATAACATTATAAAAGGTAGCTAAAAAAAAATCTGCCCTGGTTTTTTCTATGAAAATAATATATTATATTTCTTATTGATTGTACATTAAAAATAAAATATCAACAGTCAGATTCGTCATTTCATTTTTGAGATATAAAGTTGATTTTTCCCTCAGAAAAAGTGGAAAATTTTGGAATCATCAATTGCTTTATTATTAAATATAAGCAATGCTTTGATATATAACTATATTATTTAACAAATAGAACAATATATTATATATATTAAGATATTTGTATATTAAAATTTGATTTTTTAAAAGTTGTATTTCAACATAACCTCTACCTATATTATATGCATAATTTAATATTATGTAAATTCATGTATATTTATTTAAATTTCATTTATAGCATTTAAGATAAATTTACAAAGTTTTTATCAAAAAATATATTTTTAAAAATCCTGAAGGTTAATATATTTGGCCTCAATATCTTTTTGATTGATTTATTTCTTTTGAATTTTATTTTACGTATATTCAAAAATTTCCACTTTTTTATATTTTTTTAAGAATAAAAAATATTAAAATATCAAATGTATATTATTGAATAATAGATATTATTATTTTATTAAATATTTATTATTTTTTAAAATATTATTAATATATTTATAAATCATATAATAAATAAAATATTATAATTTAATTAAGATATTTTAGTTATTAAAAAGTTATCTGATATAAAATAATCATTTTAAAAAGCTAAAATTTGTGTAAGTTCTGAAAATAATTGAAATGCTTTTAAAAAATCATTAAATATATTAAAATTTAAATGACGGATTTTAATATATATTAATATATATATTTTAAATTATTTATTAATACATATATAGTTATATTAGGATAAAAATCAGGGCCAAAAAAAAAAGATATAAATATTTATTTTATAAAATAATTAAAAATAAATAAAAAAATATAAATACTTTTTTAATTAAAATATATTTATGCTATTTTATTATATAAACAAAATTAAATAGAATTTACAAATTTAAAATAATAGCTTATTGTTATTTTATAACAAATATAAAGTAATTCTTCAATATTTAAAATATTTTTTTTCATTTTTTGAAATATTGAAAATTCATCCTAATCTTTTATATTAATGAAATAAATGATATCTAATTTTTTAAAAAAAAATCTAAAATAACGTTAAAACGGCGAATTTAACAAGAATTTATCAAAATTGGCAAAAAAAATGGTCAAAAATTCAACTTCAAATCATTATTTCTATAACAATAAAAAAGTATATTATATAAAAATAATATCAAATGAAATAATATATTATGACAAATATTATAAATAAAAATCAGAGGTAGAGGTCAACGATAGATACTCGTTTTCAATCGATTTTCAATTGACTTTTACATTTTTTGAAAAATTCTTGATGTGTTTATCATTTTATTTAATATAAATATTAATATCCTAAATTATCCATCATAATAAGTTTAATTATAATGTTAATTTTGCTTTATTCCATTTTTTGATTGAATTATTAGCAATTGAATTTTGGCAAAAAACTCAACAAATCTTACTCAAAAATTTAA
>CATOLK010000153.1 GCA_951801155.1 uncultured Rickettsiales bacterium
TAATACTTTAAATTCTGAATCAGAATCATCAGTTGCTTCTATAAAATCGATTAAAAGTGAATAAATACTTTTCATTTCTTTAATAAAGGCATCAATCTCCATTTTTTAAAGTGACTAAAAATTGTCAAAATTTTAAAACTTTTTAAAATAATTCAATAATTTTGTGTTATTTTTTCCCAGAAAATTGAATGGAAGATTTGGGGAAAAACTGACAAATAGTGACCATTTTTCCCCAATTTTTTTTCATATCATATTTCATGATAAAGTGTCAGATTTTTCTTTTCGTTATTTTGATTATTTGTAGTAATATTTATAATTTATTTATTTTATACTTTTATTGTAAATATAATATTTAATGATTATTTATAAAATTATTTTATTATTATAAAGATAAATATATTTTAAGATAATTTTTTTGAGAAGAAAACCGATATTTCTTCAGAAAATAATACAAGCTGTTTTGAAATAATTTTAAATTAATATTTTATATAATTTTTCCTTCTTTATAAATGATATTTTACAAATGTATGCTTATAATTTTCGGATATTTATATTTTTTCTTGCTTAAATTTAATATTCAGAAAATTTGTGTGATATTTTTGAATCTTTTTTCAAAATTTAATTAAATTTCTGATCGTTTAATTCAAAAAGCATAAACACCATTTTTTAAATATTTCCATGTCCTTGGTTCCAAAGGCATTACTTAACATGCATTACGCTTATTTGTTGACTATTTTAAATCTTTTTTTTTTTAACTTTTTTTTTTTTATCTAAAAAATATATTCAATAGATCTTTAATATAAATTTATTCAGATATATAAATTTTGGTTTTTAACATACAGTTAAATCATTTAAAATAAAAATACAGTATTAAAACAAAATTTTTTTGTATAATTTCTAATTCTATTCAATATTTTATCATTTGCACATTTTTGTGCAATATTTCGATTAAATAAAGAATAAAAACCAAATAATATCTTTATTTTATATACCTTTTTTTTTCCAACTATCAAAAATTTTTCAACGATATGATGTATTGATTTGATTTGTTTTGTTTTGCTTCATGACAATCGAATGCCATATTAATTATCTTTTATAACTTATTTGTTTTGCTTACTTTTATAATATTATTATTCCAATAGTAAAAATTTCATTTAATAAAAAACATTTTTCATATAACATGTCTCTTTCAAAATGAAAAACACGTATTTCTCGAAATTGTAGGCATGGAATCGAATGAAAATTTGCTATTTTATTATTTATTATATGATTAAACATATATTAAAATTTCATTAAAATTTACTTTAAATTCGTGAGTGCCACCCCTTCTAAAAAAATCAATATTTGTAAAAAAAGTTTATTCAATCCTAAAACCAAATAGATATTCGATATAATGAATTAGATGTATCCAGGTGAAAATGTAGAGGTATTTATATATTCTTTTAGTTGCTGAAATAATTTGATACATTAATAACAAGTATTGGTCAATTTTAAATAGAAATATATCGATTATTATAAAGATAATCACACTTTATAATTTGTATATAAACAAATATTTTTGTGAAAAGAAAATAATAAAATCTTTTACTTGAACTTGTATTATGAGAAAAAAAA
>CATOLK010000154.1 GCA_951801155.1 uncultured Rickettsiales bacterium
CTAGTAATCTTTTACAAAAATATTTTTATATTGCATGTATTATATTTGGGCAATCGCTTATGCATACACCACTTTTTGAATGGGGAAACTTTTTCAATGAGTTGATTCAAAAATTGTGATAAAAAATTGAATGTAGAAAAAACGTACAGATTTTGAATGTAAATTTTTCAAGTTTTTGTTTAAAAAAAATCCAAAAAAAAAAATAGATTTATAATAATAAAATAGGGAGTTTTATAGTTTATTTAAAAAAAATAAAAAAGAAAAAAGAAAATAAATAAATAAATAAAAAAGATAAGTATTCTATCTTAAAGATAAAAAATAACATGAATAATAATTATGTATAATATAAACTAGAATGCGTAAAATAATAAAAAAGAGTTAAAATAAAGATATTAAACAAAGCAAATATAAGAAAAACGAGATGAAAATTGACTTTTTTGATTATTTTTGTGATGATACACTGAAAAAGTAAAAACTATGGTACTAAGAAATGCCAATATAAGAACAATGTAATGAAAATCTAAATATTAATGCGTAAAATAATAAAAACGAGTACAAATAATGGTTATAAGTAATGATAAGATAAGATCAACGAGTTGAAAATATCACTTAGAATAAAAAAAAAAATGCAAGGTATCGATGGAGATATTCTGCAGTAATCAAAAAGTTGCCTATTAGTAAAAATAGCTATCTGATTATCATTTTTTGAAGATTGTGATATATCTACGATAAGATAGGTAATCCATGAAAAGGACCAATGTTATTAAGAACTCGGACTTTTTTTTTATTGTAATCGTTTATTGGAATTGCTCATTCCGGTGCTGTCAAACATTAGAAATAAAAATAAACGTTCAACGGCACTTTTTTTATTATATATATATATAAAAAAAAAAAAAAAGAAAAAAAAAGAAAAAAGAAAATTAAAAGCAATAGATTGGTTATCAATTATTACATGAATTGTATATATAAAATATTATATATAAGAAATATTGAAAAAAATAATAATAATAATAATAATAATCATTCGTCTGTAAATTTTCAAAAAATTGATTTTTTTTTTTAGTATTATGCTTTAAAACAGTCTAATAATCATGCATTATATCATATTTTTATGAAATATAATAAAAATTTAAAGTTTTTAAGTTTTTTCTTTTTTTTATTTAAAACCATGACATATAGGTCATGGTTTTTTTTTTTTTTTCTTAAAAAAAAAGGACCATATATGATTTCAAAAACTGGAGCTCCAGCACTGTTCGCTTATTCACAATATAAATATTAACTAAAAATATACAAAGTAAATAACCAACCTAAATTAAAAAAAAAAAAATAGGCAGTAAATAAACCGAAACTGATAGCATTTTGTTTGAAAAAAAAAATTATGAAATTTTTGAATGAGACCAAGTTTTTTGAGCTTTTTAAGAATTTTTGAAGGCTATGTCCAGGGGGACATTTGAAGTAGTAGTAGTATAGCTGGCACTTTGTTGCTATGCTCTACTGTTAACTACTAGAACTGCTTCACTGCAAACTCGTATTCGACTCGCCTAAGTGTAGCATCTTTTTTTCTAAAAAAAAAAAAAAAAGAAT
>CATOLK010000155.1 GCA_951801155.1 uncultured Rickettsiales bacterium
ATTTTAATAAAAAAAATTTTATTCACTCGTAACACAATTTACCCAGAAATTCTACCCAAAAAGTTGGGTTGGGTTAATAGAAAGGTGAAATGAGAAAAACAAAACAAACCTTTTTAAATCTATTTTCCTTACCCAAAGGGTAATTATTTAAAGGGTAATTTTATATGAAAATGCAATTCTTTTTATAAATGCAAAAATAAATAAGAATTGAGTTTTATCTATAACAAATAAATATAATTGTTATCATAAAATTATTTTATTTGTTTAATTATTTTCTATTTGTTATACATTATTAGGCATTATAACTATTTATTTATGAACTATAACTTTTAAATGAATCAAGATATTTTATAATAGTAAATCCATAAAGAGAAAAGTTGGTATGTAAAATTTTTTATAATTTGAAATATTTTAAAAAAATATTTCTGTCAAATTATACTTTTTTCTTATTAGAAAAAAAATTTATTTTTAGATTTTTATTTTCTTTTTATAATCATTACAAGTATATGTATATTTATATATATATTTGATTGAAATATTTTGAATATTAAATGATCGTACAGTTCTTAAAATACTAAATATGTAAAAACAAGAATATTTATAAATATTTCTTTTCATTAAGCAAATAAAAATGAATAATTATTATTAAATTTATATATATTTAATGAATATTTAATTTTAAATAATAAATATAAAAAAAAAGGATCGAAATAAAAAAGAAATTTTTATATCGATTAGAAAAAAAAATAGTATTTTGAATGAAAATTGACCTAGTGTGTTCGAACAAAGTTTTTCAATTTTCTTTCTTTGATCAGATACTCATGTTTTTTTTTTAATTTTTTTAATTATTTAAAAAATAATAATTATAAAAAGATTTTCAAATTATAATTATTTATATACTAATAATTGATATAAATATGTTATTAAAAATAAAAAATATATTTATTTTGATTAAAATGGATTAAGATAATTATTGATTATAGATTAAAAGAATTTTCACTCAAAAAGTGAAAAAATTAATATTAATAATAAAAATAGATTTATCTTGATAATCAGAGGATTAAATTTTATTAATTAGTAAACTTCATCTCTATAACAAGTTGAGGTTCAAAATATTTGAGTAGCTGTAAGATCTGTTATTGAATTCGGCAGAATTAGAGTTTAGATCTTGATAATGAAATATTGAGATATTTCTCAGCAAAAAAAGATATGGAAATTGATAAGAAAACAACTTTCACTGCATAATTGTAGTATTTATGTTAGAAGTGAGCTTTTGAATATAATTGCGATAATTAGCTATACTTGCATGCACTAAGTAAGAACCGATAATTGAAAAATGCTTAGTATTGATGAATAAAGAAGATTGTTTTTAAGTCAACTCTTGGATAAAGAGTGTTATTTATGAGAAAAAGGATTTGTGAGAAAACTCGGCCATCGACGATAAAATTCCATTCAAAATTAAAATTTAGCGAAAAAAGCGAGAGTAGCTACTCTTGGCATTTTTCACAAAAGTGCAAAAAAGTTCTCGCCGATTTTTTCTGAAGTA
>CATOLK010000156.1 GCA_951801155.1 uncultured Rickettsiales bacterium
AGACAAGCTTACAAGAAAATCTAATCTGGAATGACGTAAATAAAGGAAAATTAAAGAATAAACAAGTTTATCAAGAAATTATAATCTGGAATGACGAAATAATGGAAAATAAAAGAAATAACAAATCTAATGAAAAAAAAGATACAAAAATAAAAATTATTAAAAAATAAAATTATTAGCATAATAGAAAAGAAAGTAAATTATTTAAAGATAAAGGTTATATATGCAAAGAAAAATTAAAAAAAGATTACAACAAAAAATTAATAAATCCTTATTATTAATTTTTATCTCAATTAAAGCATTATAACTTTAACTTATCATTTTTAATCAATTGTAATTTTTATAGTCCTTCCATCAACAGAGCATCCCTTACTCTAGCATTTATCCTTACTATTTTTATTCTTGTTAGTGATAGTAATGCCACCTTTTTACTCTTACCTCTATTAACAAAAGCATTCAACCTATTTTTTTACCTCTTCATCAAATCTAGACATATTTATAATTTAGACTTTATATCCCTTTTTCCTTTCTTTCTTTTGGTTCTTTTAATATAAGTTCTTCATCTATTTATATAATCTTATCGAATGGAACATAAAAATAATTTACATAATTTTTTACTATATTTTTAATAATTTTATATTTTTAAAATTGCTTTTAATTTTTCATCATCAAATGTAATTTTATCAATTTTACAGAAATCTTCCTTTGATATTCCAAATTGTTTATTATATAAAGTCTCAACACCGCCAAAATATGCTTCCTTATCAAAATTAAAACCTAACAATTCAGAGTATTTTTTTACAATATCTTCCTTTGAAGCTTCAATTTCAATATAATTTTGTAGATACGGCCATGTGTCTATAACGACCTCACATTCATTATTTCTCCATATCTCTCTAAAATTTTCCTGGTAGGATGTTTCTTTAAAATTAGTTTGGTTTATTAAATCAGAAGCTTTATTAAAATCATTAACAACAATTTCTATTTCATTAACTCCTTGTATAGTATTATTAATTATATTTTTGTAGGTCATAGTTATTTTATCACCTTCATCTCTAACTCTTATCCACTCACCACTATGATTGCAATTAAAAGTCTTTCTTTTCATCATAAATTCTTTTTTTATTAAGCTAAAACCAATATTTAAAAGCATTGAACGTAATTTTTCCTTATCATTAATAAAAAATTTTGCTTCTATTTCCTTATTCATAAATATAATATATTTTTAATATAATATATATTATATACAATTTTTTAAAAAAGCAAAAAAATTTAAAAAAATTTAATTAATTCAATTAAAGATATTATTAATATTTGCTATCATTTATTATTATCTTCATTATTGTTTTCATTCCTATTTTTATTTAATAGTTCTGGTGGTAATTCTGTAGTATAGCCAGCAAACTTCATTATTAATTTACTTTCATATCTATCTGTTCCAGTAGCTAATAGAACATTAACTATATCTTCATAGTTATTTAGTTTTTGATTTGCTATATTATTTATTAT
>CATOLK010000157.1 GCA_951801155.1 uncultured Rickettsiales bacterium
TCATTTTGTGAAGGCGATGGAGATGGCGAATTTGTAATTCCGGATATAGTCGGCCTCTGTGGTTGGCCTTGAGGAGTCCCAGGTTGGTCATCGCTGTATACTATCCGTGGTTCGGCGACAACCTTCCTGGTTTCTCCCCCATTTGAAATTTGGGATGTCATCTTCGATGTCTTCCCTCCTGGAGCGGGAAGCGTGGTACCTCCAGCCTCTTTGGGGACAGCTGGGCGCTTAGATGGAGTCTTAGACATAATAAAAAATGAAGTGGAATTTAAGATTTCATTCTCCATTCAATTTCTCAGAATATTTTTCAATTAAAAATGGCATGTTCTCAAAAAGTTACATTCATAAATTTTCACTCAAATATTGAATACTTATTATTTTATCATCATTTTAAATGCTCAAAATAGTAAAATTAATTATAATTTATTATTTTAAAATTATTTTTAAACTTCATTCTTTATTATAAATTCGAAATGTAAAATTATAAATTGAATGTAATTGAATTTTATTTTAAAATTATTATATCTCAGAAAATAAATTATATTTTTCAAATATTATTTAATAAATATTGTTTAAATAATTTTTAAATATTATATTTTACTTTATTTTTAATAATAAATATTTTCTAAAAAAGATAAAAATTTAATTATTTTTTCTTTAAAATTCAATGCTCCCCTCTCAATTTTTGAACTTTTTGAATGCCCTCTCAAAAAGTGGCGGTCCTGCAGGGCTTTTTTGGGGCTCGCCTTCGGCTCGCCTTTAGAATAGATTTTACCATATTTTCAATAAGCTTAATCAAAAAGTGAATTTAGACTTTTAATTTATTTTTTTATTTTTCTTTCAAATTGTACTTATGGGTAATAAAGGTAAAAGAGCTACTTATCGTTGTTCTCCTCCTCTTCCTTTTCAAGGAAACCAATCAATTGGAAGATTAAGATTCTTAGAATTATTAAAAAATATAAAAGATGGAAATAATAAACTTTTTGTTGACTTATTTGGCGGGTCGTTCTATTTATCCTATTTAATTCACCAGGTATTTCCAAATGCAAAAGTTATATGCAACGACTTCGATAACTACTTGCAACGATTAAAAAACATTCAAAGCACTAAAGATTTATTGACCAAAATAAAAGCGGTTGTGACTGAAGGATGGTACAAAAAAATCGTAGAATCTAAAGAAAAAGTTAATCAAATTATTCGTGAGCATGAAGGTTTTATAGATTTAATTACTTTATCAAGTAATTTATTATATTCTTCATTTACTTTAACTGATATCGATAAATTTTTAAATCATGAGTTTTACAATTTATTAGTTAAAACAGATTATGACCCTGCTATCGACGACTATATCGATGGAATTGAATTTAGGTCCTTCCACTGGAATGAGTTGTTTAATGAATTTAAAGATACTCCAAATTGTGTATTTATCGCTGACCCTCCTTATTTGTATACTGATAAAAGTGGATATATGCCACCGGTCAAAGAAGGTCAAATGTGGAGGTGGAC